>JAUMXY010000006.1 GCA_030528885.1 Bacteroidales bacterium
CTGCTGAACAAAAAAGATTTACTTCAAATTTACTTTATATTTCCTTTCTGTAAAATACCTAGTACCTCCGAAGAGGTACTGCAATACCTCCTAGGCGGTACTCGAGTACCTCTTCGGAGGTACTGGGATGGTTTGCGGTGCATGTCGAGAGATAATTCTCAGCCTTAACTGTGTCTGCAATTGTCATGCCTCTTGACTGTAAGAGACTGACAAGGTCGTGTGCACAGGTGTATGGCTTCTGGAAAGGAATTCTGTTGCTCATTGTATAAAAATAAAACGACCCGCACATTTGAGCATCGTTGAGAGGCTTGGCGGGTTCTAGTGGTACAAAGGTACTGCTTTAATTTGGAATAGTCAAACTTTTTTGAAGGAAAAGAATAAATGTAGCCGTAGAAATCTGCATTTTGCCTCAAAGTGCCATCTTAACCTTTCTTTTCCTTACCTTTATGAATCAACTTGAACCATAGATGGATAAACTACAAAAATATTTGAAAAATCTTCTTTGTTCATGTTAGGCAACGCGAGTTCGATACAACAACGATATGTTTTTGTAATGCCGCGCAAGGCTCAAATCCGTGCAATCGGTGAAATCCGTGAGAGAATAAAAAGAATCGTAGAAATCCACTAAATCTGCTGAATCATCGCGAAGCGGTATGTCAAAGACAAGTTCCGTTGGAACGATGGAGCGGATTGAACGGATGAGGAATTGTTTTTCTCACGGATAGCACGGATTTCACAGATTTTTTTACGTTGCCGACTGCAACGATTCCCTCTCCAAAGTAGTGCAAATAGCGCCTTGCCGAGCGACTCTTTATATCGCACTGACATTAAAAAAAGAAAAGCGGATGCGATTCGCACCCGCTTTTCACTATTTCAGTTAAGTAATCACACGATTAATGCTCTGCTTGGGAAAGATATATGTTGGAAATCTGAACAGAACCACTGGCCGTTTCTCCACCAATACTTATTTTTGTAATGGCTGACAGGTCAACACCATTCAATTCCTCTCGAGCAGAGAAATTCAAGAATCTTTCTCCATTGCTATAAAGTCTTATCGTTGCGACTGTATTACCACCATTCATGAACACAAGACGAACAGGACCCTCGCCCTCCTGTATATCATAAGTTCCAATGTGAATAGACTTGTAATTAGCCAGTTCGCCATTGTTGAAGGTGAACAGCGCAACCAAGTTGGTATTCGAATATTTCCAGGTTAATGTACCATTGTTAAAAGTAGCATTGTCCATTATTTCACTTGGATTATTGTAAAACTCTAGTGGGGTATCCTTGATTGTCACATCGATAGTCACCTCTGCTGCAGCAAATTCAGCAGTAGCTTCCTGACGTACAGTCACCGTCGCAGTACCAGCACTCACGCCTGTCAGTTTGACGACTCTGTTGCCATTATTATCCGTTGACTCTACTGCAGTGACAATGGACGGATTGCTGCTGGTCAGCACCACAGGAGCAGAGTTGGCAGAACGGAAACCATTCTCTACATATCCGCCGACAGTCAACCAATCAACACTTGAATTGTTAATTTCCAAATTAGGACTTACCTGCTGACGAGCCTGAACCGTCACCTCGATTGTCTTCTTCACAGTCTTATAATTGCCTTCAGCATCCAACCTCACCGTTATGGTTGTGGTACCGGCCTTCAGACCTGTAATCTTGATATTGTTTCCGTCCAGCGCAGCGGATGCCACCGTGTTGTCGCTGTATGCAAAGCTTATTGCGCCATTGCTATTCTTGCTGAACCCAACAGACTGCGTGTCGTTTACATACATTGACAATGTACTATTATTCAGATTCAAGTTTGGATCTTGCAGATTAGCTCTTGAAATGATTTCAAGCTTGACATCATCGAAGTAGTAATTTGTAGCTTGAGTGTTGTTAGCAAGGTTGAAGGCAATTGTCCTCATATTATCACTTGATGACATATCGTGAGTGACTGTGATTTCCTTGGTAATAGTTACCCACTCGCCTGTAACGTCGATATTGCCAACTCCTGCATCATAATGGATATAGTTACCCGGACTTGATTGAGATTGTGAGCCAACTGTCTGCGCTACGTCAGCACGCACCTTCATGGTCAGCCTGTACTTGTCACCTTCTTTGAGAGGAGATTCATTTTCTGGGATAGAAACGAAGAACTGAGCATCCCAGCTTGCAGAAGGATTAGCATTAGTCGTCACTTCGATGCAGCCGTTATCTGAATTTGTTGGGTCAGCAACCCAGCGTGGAGCAACAACATTCACCTTATTGCCATTAACCCATTCGCTTACCTTGAAGTTGCCATTCGTGAACCACTCGTCCTTAACCAATTCTTTCTCTTTCACCTCTACCGTAATATACGCTGTTGCAGAGTGGTATGCATCGGTCTCTGAGAGATTTGCCACCAGATAAGTCTTGCCACCGGCTACAGGGGTCACATTGCCGTTTCCGTCAATCGTGGCAACCCCTGTATTCATTGACTTGTAGGTAACAGCACCCGTGCTATTGGTTGTGCAAGTGATATGGCGCTGAGCCCAGTCTTCTGGTTCAAATGTCAGGCTGGTTGGACTCACCTCAAACGTTGGCTTGGTCTTTTCCTGATTTCCACTCGCCAGTTCTGTTCCTTCAACCCAGTCAAGCTTGGTCACACAACCTTGAGCTGCCTGTCCATCAGAGAAGGTAATGGTCATCTTGCCGCCCTTCAGCGCATTCAGGGCTTCGCCGCTCAGCGTGAAGGTTGACTGCTGACCAGCTTGCACGTTGCCATCAGTCATCTGGATTTCATTACCACTTGCATCAAAGAACTTCACCGTAGCGTTTGCTGAGGTCTGAAGCACAATCTGATAAGAGGTATAAGTCTTCATCTGGTCGGCATTCAATGGGAAGGTTGCCACATTGCCATTATACGTCAAATAGCCCTTCACATCAATCACATTTCCTGTTGTCGGAGTTCCGTTCCCTTCATCTCCCCAGACGCTTCCGCACCAGTTGGTGTTGAGGTTAGCAACCCATTCGGTAAATTGAGGATACACACTCGTGATGCTCACCTTCTCGTTAGGCCACTGCCAGTTAGGGTCGGCAACAAGGAACGCCTGAGGCTCCTGACCTGCATTGCGGTCTGGCACGCCAATCTGGGCTCCCAGCGAACCATCAGGATATTCAACATGAATCTTGAAGGCAGAAGCATGGGTGGACATGCTGAACGCATCAGCGCCAACTGTGAACTCCTCGCTATACACGGGGCTGGCGCTATAGCCGCCTACGTTGACCGGTGTCTTCTGGTCAACACCGAAAGCCTCGTGCAAGTCTTCCTTTCCGTTAAACCTGATTACGTTGTCGTTATAAGAAATCTTCACAGGCAGTGTACCGCCGGCAGCCAGCAGCTTGAGCTTCGCTGTTGTCTGACCAGACACGTGCTCGATGGCATACACCACGTCGTTGAAGTCCCAGTCGAAAGTTCCGCCCAAGTCTTCGCAAGCCACGATGTAGGACATAGACACATCTTTGGTATCCTTGTCGATGACAATAGGCTTCTTGGTTGTCTCAGGCATCACGAACACCACGTCGTTGAAGTCGCAGTCGTGCCATTCGCTGCCATAGTTCCAGTCCTCGAATGCAAGATAGAGCCTGCCTTGGTACTCAAACGTTGCAGCATAAACGTCGTTTACCCCATCAGTATCTGTCTTCGTGCCAGGGAAAGGCCATCCCTGGTCTTGGTTATACGCTGAGTTTGAGTAGTAAGGACCACCACCGCTTGCATCGAGCACCATACCGAAACGTGTGCCTACTGGAATGTTCACAGTAACACCTTCTGCGCGGATGGCGGTGTAGGGATCCACGAAGTTGTTCCCTCCCCAAACGACTTTAGGATTATCAATCTGTAAAGTTTGTTTGCGGTCTGTGCTAAAGCCGAAGAAGTCGGTCTCCCACTTGCCCTCGCTGGAGTTGTAGCCATCAAACCATGTAGCAGTGCCGGTGGTTCCGCTGTCGTTGACAGTCGACTGCCAAATCCACACCACATCGCCCTTGTTTCCATCCCCGTCCACCAGATAGATGCCGAGCCTTTCGCCCTTACCGTCGCTGCCAGCATTACCCGTAACAGAGTACATCGGATAGATGGTGAACTCTCCAGTTGACACATACTCGAAGTCCTGCGACACCTTGCCAATGTTCTGCTGCTGTTCCGGCAACGTGTTCAGCGGCGCATCCATGTCACCCTTCTGAAACTCTTTTCCGTTGGACTTGTCAATTGCTGTATATGTAATGCTTCCGCTGCTGCCCGAGAAAGCTGTTCTTGTGCCGAGCGCACCGAACTCGACGGAGACCTTTCCGTCCTTCACTTCTGATGGCAGGATGATGCGGTCGCCATTCTCGTCGATGATGCCGACATAGGCAGTCTTCACATCTTGCGGCATATCGCAAGCGAAGCTGCTGGTTGCACCGCCTGGCACACGGTCATACTGCCCCAAGAGGAAAGCGTTGCTCTCGCCAAGGCGAGGATTGGCTGTCCACACCTTCACGGTGTATGTGCCCTCGCTATTGATAGTCACATCGAGGCTGCGCGACTGTGCCATGTTCCATGTATGGTTGGGGTCGGCATTGCCAAACATGTTGTAGAATTGTTCTTTGTAAGCGATGTCCTTGCTGGTGTAGCCGTTGTCGTAGTCGCTACAGCTGTTCATACCAAAGGCAAGTGCCAAAGCACCTGACAGGACCATTAAGTTTCTCGTTGTACGCATTACCATAATTGATTAACTTAAACTCTATTTAGATAGTAACATTTTACATATTTCTTGCTGGCAGCGCCGCTTCGCAAAGCCTTGCAGCGGACGTTTCTGCCTGTGTGTTCTCGTTATGATTTATTGACAACAAACCATTTAGCGGTACAAAGTTACGGACTATCTGCGACATTCGCATTCGTGTATGTTACATATACTTTCAAATAGGTTACATAAATTAACTTTCGCTAGTTTCACCTGTTTTTGCCTCTCCCCACCTCCCTCTATCTCCGTTACATCTCCTTCCACCTCCCTTCCCTTCTCCCTCCCTCACAAGCGAAGCCATAAAACACAGCAGTCGGTTGGAAGGGGGACTTCCAACCGACTGTGAATATAGTTGCTGCGATATTACTTCTTGAAGAGGAGCGGAGCCATCTCCTTGAGGCTGCGGCGCCAAGTGAGGAACTCGTGCGCAGTGCCTTCAGAAACGTAAGAAACGGCATTGTATCCAGCTGCCTTGAGGTCTTCAACAGACTTCTTCACGCCATCAGGGTTCTCCTTTGAGCCGCAAGAAGTGAAGATGAGCTTAGGCTGCACCTTGAGGTCTGCTGGCGCATAAGTGCCGCCGCTGAAGAGGCCGTAGTAGTCGAACACGTCTGGGCGAGCCAGTGTGATGTTCTTGGTCTCCATGCCGCCCATTGAGAGGCCTGCCATAGCGCGGCCTTCCTTCTTGGCGATGGTGCGGAAGTTAGCGTCGATGTATGGAATCAGTTCATCAACGAGCACAGTCTCGAAGTTAGAAACGTCGAAGCTGCCGATTGTGCCGAAGCGTGCCTCGTTGGTCATGCCGTAAGTCATGACGATGATGAATGGCTCGCACTTGCCCTCAGCGATGAGGTTGTCCATGATGAGGTTGGCGCGACCCTGGTTGCTCCATGCAGTCTCGTCTTCTCCCCATCCGTGCTGGAGGTAGAGAACAGGGTACTTCTTCTTGCCCTTCTCGTAGCCTGCTGGTGTGTACACGAACGCGCGGCGCTCAGTGTTAGTGCTTGGAGAGTGGAAGAGCACCTGCTGTACGTTGCCGTGAGGCACGTTCTTGAGTGCGTAGAAGTCGCGGTCGTGTGCTGGGATTTCGATACCGCTCTCCCAACGTACTGAGCCGTAGTAGTTGCAAGCGCCTGGGTCATTGACTGTTGCGCCGTCGATAGTCAGGTGGTAGTAGTGGAAACCTTCATCCATAGGACCGTCGGTTGTACCAGTCCATACACCGTTTTCATCCTTCTTAAGCACTGTACCACCACGTCCACCAAGGCCGAGGCTAACAATAACCGAGCGTGCCTGCGGAGCCTTGATCTGGAAACGTGCATATCCTTCAGAGTTCACCATTGGATACTCCTGTCCTGGCTGGTTGAGCTCGCTTGGCTTGAAGTCTTCCTTTGGAGTCACGTTGTCGAGTGCAGGATCGAAGTTCTTAATAACATAGTAAACGTTCTTTGGCTTCAGGTTCTCGTCGTATGGCAGTGGGTGGTTGTTCACGCCTACCCATGAGTCGCGGTCTGAGACGTTCCAGAAAGTAACGTTGTCAATCACATCCTTATACTTGCGGAAGATGCGGAAGAAGCTTGCATAGCGGTCTGTCTGCATCGCTACGAGGTGTGATGGTGCAGCACCTTCAGTGCCACGAGAGAACTGGAGCTGACCACCCATTTCCTCATTGAGACGGATGTCAAGCTCTGTGATGTGGATGTGCTTTACCAGCTCCTTGTACTTCACGATAGCGTCCTCAACATCCTTGTCAGATGGGCCGTAAGCGTTGTAGTGGCCCTGCATGCCGATACCTGTGATAGGCACGCCGGCAGCCTGCATCTTCTTGACCATGTTGTAGATACGGTCGCGCTTAGCTGGGGTAGCTGCATTGTAGTCGTTGTAGAAGAGGATAGCGTTAGGGTCTGCCTCATGCGCAAACTGGAATGCCTTAGCGATGAACTCGTCGCCGCAGAGCTTGTAGAGGCGGCTCTCACGGTATGGGTTTGGCTCACGTCCGCCCCATCCGCGGCCCGGACCAGCATCAGACATTGCTTCGTTGACAACGTCCCATGCATAAACGATGTCCTTATAGCGGTTGACAACAGTGTGGATGTGCTCGCGCAGACGCTCGTAGAACACTTCCTTGCTCACTTCCTTGCCATTCTTGTCTGTGAACATCCAGTCGCAGAACTGTGAGTGCCAAACGAGGCAGTGACCGCGCAGCTTGATGCCGTTCTGGCGGCAGAAGTTAGCGATGGCGTCAGCGTTCTTCCAGTTCCACACACCTTCCTGAGGATGCACAGAACCCGGCTTCATGTCGTTCTCTGCTGTGATGCTGTTGTACTCTTTCTTGATAACAGCAACCTGTTCCGGGTCGTTGATGTTACGCATGTTAACTGCCACACCTACAGTAAAATAGTCCTTGTAAGTGTCTTTGAATCCCTTGTCGGGGTTGACATCAGGATTACGCCCGAACTGTGCCGACGCACAGAGGGCGAATGATGCCAGAATCATTGAAAAGATAGTCTTTTTCATCATTCTCGTTTTTAGTTTAGTAATTAGGTAATTAAAAAATGTTTATTGATAAAAGAATGTTAGTTTTTCAAACCGATGGTCACCTGTCCGCCTACGGTCTTGGTTGGATAGTAGAAGGCAGCGTAGCGTGTGCCCATGAAGAGGCGGCGGTAGTCGAAGCGCATCTTGTAGTCTGCCGTTCCAATCTTCTGGAAGGTCTTGCCGTCCAGGCTGTAGCGGAAGTTGGCGAGGTCGCCGCGACCCGGGTTGAAGTCACCGTCGATGCTGAGATAGATCTTGCCCACCTTGCCCTTGGAGAGCTTGACGCGCTCCACCTCTTTCTTCTTCACGTCGGTGATGGCCTTGTTGCGGTTGTCGAGGCTCACGCTTTCCTCGCTCATAATCAGCCAGTAGCTTGAACCTTCACGCTTGATGGTGAGGATGCCTGAGTCGCCGTTGAAGGCTGCCAGTCCCACGCAGTCGCCGTCCTTCATCTTGCGCGCGTCGATGCAGATGGTGTCAGAGCAGGTAGGTCCCCACATGCGCCATGTGATGGTGTTGCGCGCATTCCAGATGTTGTCAGCCAGGACAGAGGTGCGGAGCGTTACGGTGCTGCCCGGGTTGGTCAGGCTGCCCGTCTCCGTCGTGATGTCCTCTTTTATATAATTGTGGTTCCACTGGTAGTCTTTCTCTATCACTGCATAGGCAGGCTCCTTGTGGCACTCGCAGTCGCCGTCGAGGGTGACAGTCTCGGGGATGATGCCATCGCCATTGGTGCCGAGCATAGGCCAGCCGTCAATCCATGAGCATGGCTCGATGGTGAGCACGCGCCCCACTCCGTCGCGGTCCTGGAACATGATGCCGTACCACTCGCCGTGCTTGCCGTCCACGATGGTTCCCTGTCCTGCAAAGTTGAATCCGCCGAAACGGCTCTTGAGAATCACCTTTGAGTCGTATGGGCCTTCGATGTTCTTGCTTCGGTAGGCTATCTCCTGACGACCCGTGTTAGGCCATGAGATGCAGAGCAGGTAGTACATGCCGTCATGCTTGATGACACGGCTGCCCTCGTGCAGTCCTGAAGGTCTTCCCTTGAGTTCCAGCTTCTTGCGGATGCCGCCCTGCTTCTCGCCCGTGAGGTCTGGCTCCAGCTCTACGAGGTGGATGTCGCCGCTTCCGTAGAAGACATACACACGACCGTCGTCATCGAAGAAGAGAGAAGAGTCGTGGTAAGCAGGGATGCGGCTGTGCAGCGTCCAGCCCTTAGCCGGGTCGTCAGTCTTGAACACCATGGACTTGTGCGGGTCGTCATTGGCAACAAAAAGTGCCCAGAAAGTACCGTTATTGTATCTCAGCGATGTTGCCCATTGTCCGCGTCCATATACAGTACCCTCTTTCATGTCGTAACGTGGCGTGTCGTGTATCTCGTCGAAGAGGTAGGACACCGTCTCCCAATGCACGAGGTCGGTGCTTCGCATGATGGGAGCGCCGGGGAACATGTGCATGGTGGTTGTCACGAGGTAGTAGTATTCACCCACACGGATGATGTCCGGGTCGGGAGCATCCGCCCAGATAAAAGGGTTCTTTACCTGAATAGTCTGCGCCGATGCCATAGTGGCAACGAAGAAACAGAGAATGGATAACACTTTCTTCATTTTTCTATCAGTTTTAGGTTTTATTCGGTTTGTATTGACGGCTTTTCTCGCCGCTTGGTTTGCAAAGTTACAAAAAAAAGCAACGCCAGCAATTGCACTGACGTTGCATAAACTTTAGATTTTGATACAAAAACGGTATTTTTCTTACCAAAGCTTGATAACTTCCTCCATTTCGAAGAACTCTTGCTCGAGACGAGCATTGATTTCCGCTTCGAAATCATCAACAGAGGATCCTTTGGTGATTGAAGCACAAATCAGCTCCTCTGCTTCAATCTCTACCACTTCTGCAACTGGCTTAATATATTTTTTCATCTTCTTATCTTTTTAATTCAATTATACATTAATTTATTATAAAACGTTTTTCGTGAGTCGAGGTTTCTTACTTCACCATTACCTTCTTCACGCTGCCATCAGTGAACTCTACGATGTTCATGCCCTTCTGCAGTGATGCCTGTGAAGCGCCGCTGACAGAGTAGATGGCCTTGATGCTCTTCTCGCCTGTCAGGCTGTCGATAGCAGTAGCCTCGTCGCCAAATGCAAGACGGAGATTAGCCTCTGCGCTGGCGTCAGCTGTGAAGTAAGCACGGAATGCCGGTACTGTGATGCTGTTCAGTCCCTGTACAAACTGATTGTTCTTGATAGCATAGATATTCTTGCCAGCATAGTCTGCTGCAAGAACAGTCTTCTCTTCAAATGTACCGATGAGTTCGAGGTTGCCTGTTGGCGCACCTGCAGCAACCAGCGCACCTGAACCTTCAGCAGTGATGCTCTCGCCTGACACCTCCACGATGGCAGGAGTGCCGGCAGCCAGCTCAGTCTCTTCCTTCAGCGTCAGCACATCGCCGTCGAGGCTACCGATAGTGTAGTACTTCACGCCGCTAGCAGAAGATTTCACCGCATATGGCAAGCAGATAGTACCGAACCGGTTAGTCATGCTACGTGTGTAAGTAGCATCAGTAGCTGTCACACCTGTCAGGTCAGCCAATGGCTTCTTGTCTGTAATCACAAGTTTTTCAATTGTATTGCCAATCTGTACATTCTTTGTGTTAGAGAGAGTACCTGCATTAGCGAGGAAAATACAGTTAGGATTAGCAGACTCCAGTGCTACATTTGTGCCTGTAACACCTGTTGCATCGATGACTTTAGCTGATGCGTCAGCAAGAGCGGATTGAGTAGCCGGAGTGAAAGTTCCCTTTCCTGAAAGAATATAGTTTGCTGCGCCTTGAGGAGTTTTATAAAGAGTGATATTTGTAATAACATTCTTTGTTCCCCATGATTCCGATTTAATAGTATTTAAATAAATCTTCCCATTATACTTCTCTACCTTTGAGAGGTCGATTTTCCAATAGCTTCCCACTTCATCCCAAGAAACAACGTCTGATGTATTATTATTTATGTTATTGGTACCTGCAGCACTGGCATTGATAAAGAAAGCACGGAATCCCGTTTTATCATCACGATGAATACGCAATTCTTCGTATCCAGTTAAATCCACATAGTACGTAGCAGCGCTCTCACCACTACCATAATAGGTATCAGAAGAAACACCAACATTCCATGTTGCCGTAGCAGGTGTACCATTCATCGCATAATATGGCAATGTATTCAACACCACAGGATCGCCAGGCAGTTTACATGCTATAACATTAGCTTTCACCTTAATGGCAGAAATAGTCATAGAGCCAACCTCTGTTTTTCCAATGAAATTAATCACATTAACATTCGTTGCCTTATTAAACTTCATTGCGTCACCTTGGGTAAAGTTTACTCCATATTTACTTCCCCAGAAACCATTCTCTATATTATTCGTTTCATCTTTAATCACCGAATTTGCAATCAAATCTTCTCCAGAACGTTCAACAGTCAAAGACGTGAAATTAGAGAAATCTATCCCCTCTGCAGGCAGATTGATGGACAATGTACCACCAGTACCATCATTTGTCAACACTCCAGTTTCCTCATCAAATGAGAGGCCACCTGTCGTGACCAGATCAGACAGGTCAAATTCCGCATTACCTTCATCATCAAACAAAAGGGCAGCAGGTTTTGCAATATAAAATTTTGTAACAGTTGCTTTACCTTCTTGAGAATTTGTATTAAATCGAATTGCCGTAACCTGCTTCAAATCTTCTTTTGTTATCTTATCAGGATTCCACTGTAGATTAAAATCTTCTAAAATATTCAAGACGATTTGACCATTTGTTGTAATTCCTTTACCAGTAAATGTCTTTCCGTTTGCAATAATATCAACACGAAAACCATTTTCGATATCAGCAACAGTCAAGCCAATGGTTGTATATTCACTTAAATCTCCAGAGAAAGATCCGCCAGGAACAACCATAAAAGCATAGCTACTAGCAGTCCAAGCAAACGTATTCGTTTCTTTAGCCCATGTAGCAGATCCTGTGGTACTTGCTGTGCTCAGATCCGCATAATACTTCTTAGCACTAACTTTTACCCCCCCCCATTACGAAAAGGGCTGTCAATAAAAGTAAAATTTTCTTCATAATGTGATTAAGTTAAGTTATTTATAAAAAGGTTGCCACAAAGTTAGGATTTTTTCACATTTTGCAGTTTTCGCTATGTTGCATTTAGTTGTCTGAATGTTACAAAATGCGTCAGGCATAGACAAAAGCGTCCTTTTCCTGTCATATTTATGCCTTCCCTTCCACAGAGGACGAAAAACAGCAAGAAAAAGGCAAGGAAAAGGGATGTTTTCTGCATAAAATTCTGACATCGGGAAAAAGCATATAAAAAGCGTACCCCTCGGGTCCACCAGAGGGGACCCGAGGGGTACGGTGGGGTGGACCCGAGGGGTACGGTTAAGGAAATGTAGCGAATTGATAATTGCATCGCAATGAATTTACTCTAAATTTACTTGTGATTTCCTTTCTAAAACAACAACAGCATTTACTTTCACAAAAAGGAAATATAAAGGAAATTTGAAGGAAATTAATTTAATGCAATGGTAAAGCGTAGTAATCCGTGCAATCATCGCGAAGCGGTATGTTAAAGACAAGTTCCTGCGGAACGATGGAGCGGATTGAACGGATGAGGAATTGTTTTTCTCACGGATAGCACGGATTTCACAGATTTTTTTACGTTGCCGACTGCAACGAGGCAATCCCAAAGAGCCGCGCAAGGCTCAAATCCGTGCAATCGGTGAAATCCGTGAGAGAATAAAAAGAATCGTAGAAATCCACTAAATCTGCTGAATCATCGCGAAGCGGTATGTTAAAGACAAGTTCCTGCGGAACGATGGAGCGGACTGAACGGATGGGAACAAAAAATGAAGGAGTTTGAAGCTCCTTCATTTTTTGATTGACGATTATCTTTGTTTACCAAAGAGCATCGTTATCGACAGCATCGCTGTCATCATAGATTTTGTGCTGGTTGATAGAACCACAAATCAGTTCTTCAGCTTGCATCTCTACCACTTCTGCAGTAGGTTTTACATATTCTTTTTCTTTCATGAAAACCTGCATTAGTTAATCTTATACACTTTCTTCTGTCCGTTGTAAGTGCATGTCACGGTAGCGCGTCCGTCTGCAACCTTGCCGACAGTAATCTTCACTGATGGGTCAGACGCTGTAGCCTTGATGACTGAGTTGTCCTTGAGCGGTGCGTATGCCTGGTAGTTGTTGGTTTCAGTGTAGCCGTTGGCGTTGGTTGAGAACATTGGAGCTGCAGGGAGGTTGATGCTCTTGCCATCTACTGTGATTGTGACTGTTGGAATCACTGGAGGCTCGCAAGTGGTGCCCTGCTTAGAGAAGCCGATTCCGTGGAGGTCGAAGAGACCCTGTGGACGCTGTGGCTGGTTCTGTCTGCCGAACTGGCGACCGCCCTGCTGCTGTGGCTGCTGAATTTCTGGGCCTTCCACTACGAGGTAGATGCCATGCTTGCCTTCGAGTCCTTCAACAGCTGGCACTGCCACCTGATAAGTCTTAGCTGCGCGTGGAGCATCTGCAGGTACTTCGATGACACCGATTTCCTTGCCGTTCCATGTGCTGTTGGCGTATGGGCCGTCGAGCATGATGCGAACCTTGAATGCGCCTCTTCCGCTTGGAGTCAGGTTGAGGTTGAGCACTGTGCCGTCACCTTTCTTTGCGCCTGCAAATGCTTTCACACCCTTGCTGTCCTTCTCAATGCCTCCGAAACCGAAGTACTTGAAGCCGATGATGCCGCCGTTGGTGATGCCTGCGAGGTCCATGCTGTTGTTCCAGTTGTCATGGTTGTCCTGCATCCAGTTGTGGCCGCTGACATAGCAAGCGATACCTGCTGAATAGTACTGGTATGGTGGAAGTCCGTAAATCTGGAATCCTTCTGATGTCACTTCTGCACCTGTGTAGGTCATGCCGTTGGATGCAGCAGCTGTCCACTCGTTGTTCTTTGTGTATGGGTCGTATGCTACGATGCGCACCTTACCGCCGTCAGCCACTTTCTTCTTGTCCCACTCAATCTTGACCGGCGCAACCATTGGCTGGCGAGCGTTGGCGAAGCCGCGTGGAGGACGGTGATAGAACACGTACCACTGGCCGTTGATTTCCTCGATAGAGCCGTGTGTGTTGTGAGCGAAGTTCTTGGTTGTCAGCGCTGAGCCGTCCTCGTTGAGCACAACACCGCGTGAGTCAACCAGCACACCGCCTGAACGCCATGGGCCGAGAGGTGAGTCACCGTAGGCATAGCGGAGGGCTGAGTTGGTGTTGCCAAGTCCGTACTCCTTGCCGCTGTAGCCAGAGAATACCATCACATACTTGTTGCCCACCTTGCGGATGGAAGATGCCTCGAAGAAGTTGAAGTCGAGCGGGTTCTGACCTTCGTAGAGTGCCTTGTACTCGCTGCCTTCCTTGTCGAGCAGACGACCATCGGCGCTGCTTGCAGGGATGAATGGGTCGATGCGCTCTGTGCCAGGACGCTGGGTGTACATAGTGTTCTGGTCAAGCTCGACAGCTGTAGAGTGCTGGAAGCCGTAGAACACGTATGCACGGAAGCCCTTGGCATAGTCGGGGTCTTTCTTGTCTGTGATGTTCTCGATGAACACTGATGGGTCGAAGTCGATGAATGAGCCTGGCAGACACTGGCGGCCATCCTCAGTGAGGTTGACAGGCGTGAAAGGTCCGTCTGGGCGGTCGCCCTTGCAGACCATAGCAACACGGCGCCATCCGCGTGAGTGTGGGTAGAGCCAGTAGGTCTTCTTGCCTGTCTCGCGGTCTTTCACCTCTACAAGGTCGGGGGCGAACATGGTATCCCACTGGCCGTCAACATAGTGAGTGAAGATTGGACCTTCATCTACCCACTGGCTGAGGTCTTCAACCGGTGCAGACCACATGCGGATGTCGGGACCGCAATAGGCTGTGTTGGTCACGTCGTGCGAACCGATGATGTAGGCACGGTACTTGCCAGGGTTGTCAGGGTCTTCGAACACGCGTGGCTCGCCGTCTGGCAAGTGCTCCCACAGAGGGAGATAAGGGTTCTGCGCCTTGAGCGACACGCATGCAAGGCAAAGCAGAAGATTCAGAATAAGTCTTTTTTTCATATTCATTTATTATTTGGTTGAGAATTAAGTATTTCCTATCATAATTTGAGGGTTAGGGTTTAGAGATGTTGACGATTTGACCCTTCACCACCGGCATCTCGTACTCGTTCACGCCATCGTGGGTGCTGACGAGCTTGAGGCCTTTTGCTGCCAGAGCGTCCTTGCAGCGAAGACGAAGCATGCCGTCGTGCTCAGCCTTGATGGTAGCCTTGGTGAGGCTTCCTGCTTCCCATGCCATGCCTACCTCATAGCCGCCTCGCGCCTTGAGTCCGCTGATTTCGCCCTCGCTCCACGCTGCGGGAAGAGCTGGCAGGAGATGGATGGCTGGCGCCTTGTCGGTGATGGGGTCGCTCTGCATGAGCATCTCGGCGATGCCGGCTGTCACGCCGAAGTTACCGTCAATCTGGAATGGCGGATGTGCATCGAAGAGGTTGGGGAATGTGCGCCCGTTGGGGTACTCTCTTTCTCTTCCCTCGTTGGGGAGCAGACGGAGCATGTTGCTGATGATGGTGAAGGCGTGGTCGCCATCGAGCATGCGTGCCCAGAAGTTTGTTTTCCAGCCGAGGCTCCATCCTGTAGCCTGGTCGCCACGCTGATGCAGGGTCACGCCAGCTGCTTTCCAGAGGTCAGGAGTCTTGTAAGGAGATATCTGATTGGATGGATAAAGTCCGTAGAGATGAGAGATGTGGCGGTGCTGGTTGTTGGGGTCGTCGAGGTCTTCGCGCCACTCTTGCAGCTGTCCGTACTGGCCGACCTTCATCGGAGGTATCATGCTGATGGCTTTGGTGAGCTTCTGCTGGTAGTCGGCATCGGTGTCGAGGGCCTGAGCTGCGTAAAGTGCCTGCGTAAGGACATCGCGAGCAATCTGGTTGTCCATGGTGCAGCTGGCGCACACGGGGGTCTGCTTGCCGCGGCCGCCCTGCTCAGGAGATACGCTTGGCACAACGAGCAGTTCGCCGTCACGCTCAACCATGAAGTCGAGATAGAACTGAGCAGCGCCTTTCAGGATGGGGTAATACTCGCGGAGGAATTCCTTGTCAAGAGTGTACTGGTAGTGCTCCCACAGGTGGGTTGCAAGCCATCCGCCGCCATTGGGGAACATGCCCCAGGCTGCTGCATCGACCGGGCCGGCGATGCGCCATAGGTCGGTGTTGTGGTGTGCCATCCAGCCACGGCAGCCGTACATGACGCGAGCGGTCTCGGCGCCGGTCACGCTGAGGTCTTTTATCATGGAGAAGAGCGGTTCGGCTGTCTCGGAGAGGTTGCACACCTCTGCCGGCCAGTAGTTCATCTCTGCATTGATGTTGATGGTATATTTGCTGTCCCATGGTGCATTGCGCTTGTCATTCCACATGCCTTGCAGGTTGGCAGGCTGACCGCCTTTCTGTGAGGATGCGATGAGCAGATAGCGGCCATAGTTGAAGAGCAGCGCTACCATGCCCATGTCCTTGCTGCCGTAGAACTTGTCGAGGCGCTGAACGGTGGGCAGATTCTTGTTGTCGGTTGAGGTCAGCGTGAGCTTCACGCGGCTGTACTGCTCCTGATACAGTGCCAAGTGGCGCTTCAAGAGGGTCTTGAAGTCGAACTTCTCTGCATCGGCAAGGTACTGCTCGTTCTTGGCTGCTGCATTGCCGCTCACGTCTCTGTAGTTAACAAAGTTGGTTGCAGCAGAGATGTAAAGGGTCGCCTCGGTAGCGTTTTTCACTTGCAACGTCTCGCCATCGGCAGTCACGGTTCCGTCAGTCTTGATGTCGGTGCGGCACTGTGCGGCAAGGGCGGCCTTGACACCTTCTTGATCAACACCTAGAACAGTGGCAATCAAACTTTTGCCTTCAGCCTTGACCGAGAAGGGCAGCTGACATTTGTGTGAAAGGGTGAAAGAGAGCGCACCTTTTTTGCTTGCCTTGACATGCACTGCCACTACGCCATCTGCCAAGGAAGCTATGGCACGGCGAGTGTATTTCACATTATTATATATATAGGACGTGGTGCTAACGGCTGTCTGCAGGTCGAGGTCGCGCACATAGTCCTTTACGCCAGTATGGCCGAACTGCATGGAGAGGCTGCCCAAGGTGAGGAAGCGCATGCCATGAGGGCCTTTGACGAACTCTCTGTTGAGCAAATCCTCTGCGGCTTTTTCCTTGCCGTCGAATATGAGGCTGCGCACTTCGGTGAGATACTGCAAAGCGGTGGCACTGTTGTTGTTGTGAGGACCGCCACTCCAGAAGGTTTCTTCGTTGAGTTGGATTTCTTCCACGTCGGTGCCGCCAAACACCATGGCGCCCAAACGTGAATTTCCTAATGGAACAGCCTCCAGCCAACAGGTGGCAGGAGTATCATACCATAAACGCTGGTCGTTGTCCACTGATGCACCACGAACGGAGAGCGCATACAGGCACACCATCAGCACGGAGAGAATGAGTCTTGTCAAATCTGATTTCATTATACGTAGATTTAGTTTAGTTTTTTAGTATTTAGGAAGTAAAAAGTATGCTGCAAAGTTAATTCTTTTACAAGAAAAAAACTCTGCAGCATGTATCTTATAGTTTCGTTGATGTAACATTTTGCCGCATTTGGGCTTTTTTTTGTCCTTTTTTATCAAAAGACCCCCAAACAGATGGCAGCAGGGCTATCGCAGCAGCACTTTCTTGCCATTGTAGAGATAGATGCCACGAGAAGGACGCGCTACGCGCTGGCCACTGAGGTTGTACCACTGTCCGTCACCCACACGATGAGGTATGCTCTCGACACCTTCGACGGCAAGCGCCGGTGAAGGAACGAGATAGATGCCGCTGACATTGGCATTGCTGCTCCAATCGACTTTTATGGCATTGAGATGCACAAAGGCATCATCGCGGACAACTCCCTCGTTGGTAAGGGCTGTCTGGAGTTCGGAGAGCGGAAGGACGATGGCATTGATTGACGCGTCCCAATAAGGGTCACTATTGTCAAGAGAAACAGTAATCTGCTTCCAGGGGCCATGCTCCACAAGGCGGTTGGCCAGGATGCGCAAGCCTTTGCCTGTGCCGCGGATGATGAGCTTGTCATACAGGCTCAAGTCTGCAAAGCGGTTATGCTCCACACCGACGAAGCCTGCGACTGCCGTTCCGCCATCGACCAGCGTTCCCATGTTCCAATCCACATTGACTGTCTGATCGAGCGGCTGAGCTTCGGCTCCTGAACCGTCCCACACATGGAACATTGAAGCGGTGAGTTTCTCCCAACCTTCAGGAACGTCAAAGTCATCGACTTGCACTAAACTGAGGATGCTGTTGAGCACACGTTCAGAACGCACGGGGAAATACTCGGCGAGCAACCTGTTGCGTTCAGCCATATACTGATTGTCAACGGTATAAAGCTGCCCTTGAGATTGATAGGGATGCACATCGCGGCGGTAGTCGCCCCATCGGGCAGACTCAGCATAGATGGCTGAAGAGATGGTATTGTAAAGACTATCCCACAGCTGGACTACGGCATCTGGCCCCAAAAGGCCATCAGCTGCCAACACTTCTTTGGCACGTTTCTTGTACTTCAAGGCGAACTTCTCGTTCTGCAACAGACTGTTGAAGATGCCTGTAGGCGACTGGAGGCCGTTGTTGACTCCTAACACGTTTTCGGAACGGCTCTCAAAGATTTGCTCGGTGTCCCAGCAAAGGAACTTAAATCCCTGGCTCTCGATGCCTCGGCGGCGAATGGCATACCAATTATGATGGTCCCAATCGGTGTTGCCACCATACTGATTGATGAGCATATAATCAATAAAGGCATCAATATCAAGGAGTCTCTCCTGCTGCGGGTCGTCTTCGCCATCGGCATTCTTCCCTTGAAGCTTGAAGTAGTTAAGGTCATCAGCAGCCATTGATGCTATCTCAACCATCGTTTTCCACGCCTCTAAATCTCCTTCGGAGGCTTCGATGTGACTCCCTCCCTCTTCTTCTATCTTCACGACATCGATGTCGCTCTTTTTCCCGCCCAGATGGTCTTTGCCATACTGATCGTCCACACGTTCCGCGATGTTGTAAATGCCCCAGTACATGCCGTTGAGGAAGACATTCACATAAAGCGCATTGACACTGGTGTGCCCCATCTTGCGCTGCATCCGACGTGCCCAGACATCGCGTGTGTATTGTGCCTTGGTGCGTCCGCCCTCTCCCCAATGCTGCCAGGAGTTGCCGAAATGGCAGCGCAGCACCAGCTGGTCAAACTTGGCAGGCTCACTCTCTCCAAACACGGGGTATTTCAGTGTTTTCTCACCATACTCTTTCTTGAAAACCAGACGGAAAGAGTGCTTAGGGTTCTTTTCAGCCAAACGTCCATGACCGCCATGCAGGCGAAGTCCGCAAGAAGCACTCATGTCATAGGAGGCTGTACCTTCAGCGGTTTGCAACTGTCCCCCAAAGAGTTCCACATGAGCAGGCCGTGTCCACCCGTTGCCTGTGCTGTCGCCAACTGGAGGTCCTGTGAAAATATAGATACCACCCGTTACGGAGTCGTTCCGATGGCTGAACAAGTTCCCTTTGTCTGTTACAATGCTAAGGGCCGGAAGCGAAGTCAACCCTTCGGCAATCTTGGATGCCAGCACAGCATCGCTCGTCATTTCCGGGTCCATCCCATAGTCTGCAGGAGCTGTGCCTGTGATGTCGCAGTATTTTCCCCAGGTCTGAGGATAACCCTTGGGGGCTTCAGGCTGCTGGAGCACATCCTGCACAAAGAGATAGGTTGCCGTAGCTACAGGAGTAACATATCCAGTATCGGCAAGCGCTACAGCTCGCAAGAGGGTATTGCCTTTGACAGTGAGAGGCTGGCTGTAGAGTGGACTGACAAGAGTCGGTTCGCTACCATCCAAGGTGTAACGGACAGCCACACCTTCTGCCAATGCCGAATCACAGGTTATCTCGACCGTGAAAGGCTCATCATAAAAACCATGAGGCTGGCTGAATGACAGCGACTGCGCCATAGCATTACCGCCGACTAAAGAGAAAGCCATTCCCATGAACCACTTGGCCATCTTTTCGTATTGGTTCCTTTTCATTTATTGTGCTTGAGTTTTTGATTTTCAACCTTGCAAAGTTAGGGATTGCAAGCCAGTTGGGGTTGTCTGTCTGTTACAAATATGTTTGGGCAGGTTACAAAACACTTCCATAGGCGCCCGCAAAACATAAAAAAAACAAAAAGCCCCAGCCGCATCATCGAAGGACAATGCGGCTGGGGCTATCAAGCAGGGCATTCCTGCTATACTGTGCAAGAACAGGAAGTTTAGCGAATGATGAATTTCTTACCTTTCGAGAGATAAACGCCTTTCGGGAGAGCTGTTGCATCTGTTCCCATCCTAACGCCAGCGAGGCTATAGATTCCCTCATCAAACCTATCAAGTTCGGTCTCGGTCTTTTGGATAGAGGTCGCTACTTCTGCCTCATAGGCACGAAGCGCCGCACTTAGTTCTTTTGTTGCAGCTGTATAAACGCTGGGAACTGTGGAAGTAAAACCTTCGTATTTCTCCATCGCGGCCTTTAACTTCTTGGCAGCAGCCGTCGTATCACCTTCCTTGAAAATGTTTTTTGCAGCCAACATTGTTCGATAGAATGTTCCCTTATAGGTATCGGCCAAGGAGGGAGCTGTTGTCAGCAGCAAGTTGCCGACAATGACAGAGTTCCAACCTTCTGCCATCTCGAAGTTCAGCACATAGCTCGCAGTCTTGGTGATGGAGAAATTGAATTCATATGCCTTAGAACCTTTGATCTTTTCAGCAGTGCTTTCCCTCATTGTGCCAGTAGAGGTCAAGGACAAGGCGGAAAAGACAGGGCTGTAAGTGACCGTCATGACGTTAAAGTTGTAGGTGGCATTGGCGGACATTGCTCCTTCGCTCCAATAAACAGAATTGAAAGAGACAACGTATTTGCCAGGCTTCAGCTGGAGCTTTTGGTCGGCATACAGGCCATAGTAGAGATTGCAAGCGGAATTATCGCGCGCACTAAGATAATAGCCGGCGTCGAAATCACCGCCTTGCTGAAAGTACTTCATGCGTACACCCGGGCAATTGGCTGTACCACCTGCAGTAACATCCTTTGTTCCTGAAGAGGTGGTGTTTATGCGCTTCCATCCTGCTGCAATGCCCTCTCCTATCACAGGCTGTTCGGCATACCAATCAGGCATATATATTGTATCAACATTCAGCGTCTCGCCTACTTCTTCCACTCCATATACATAAGTAAAGCTTTCGGAGGGCATGGCACCGCCTTTCACACTAACGGCATTGGCAATTGTCAGCGTGTATTCGCCATCAGCTACTGTGGCATCGGCAGGAAGGGCAAAAAGGATTTCGGGCTGAAAGCCTTCGGACTTCACATCAAGTGCGATAGCGGTATTGCCTGACTGCAACGTAGCTTTTACTTTGGAACAGTCAATGGAATCGCTGAAGGTTACGACAAACTCATTATCCTTGTCGCTTAACAAGTCAAAAGACTGGTTTTCTGGCGTAATGGAGAGTATTTCAGGCTCTTCTGCACCAAGACTGTAACGCTTGCAGAAGTTCCACACCTCTTCTGAAGTCAAGGCTTGTGCAGTGTCCATCGACCACCAATGTCCTTTTCCTGCGAGTGTCAGCAGCGCCACCTCTACGCCATTCTTTCCGTTGCGATAACGTTTCAGCGACGCAGGCGAATTGGGCTTTGATGATGGATAAGGCTTGATGGTGACAGGCGTTGCATCGCATCTGTTAAACTTCACCCAAGCATTGATATGAGACTGCACTGGATCATACCCACAAACATCATCGGCTGTTCCATGCGTGTGGATAATGGGAACGGGGCGTGAAGAGGTGGCATTAGGTCCTCCCATCGGGTAGCCGCTTACAGGTGCGAAGGCTGCAATTTTGTCCGCCATCTTGTTGGCAGCATAATAAGTGAACATGCCTCCCATAGAAAAGCCCGTCAGGTATACACGGTTCTTATTGATGTGGTAACGAGAGTACATCGAGTCTATGATAGTTTCCATGAACTTCAAGTCGCTGGTACCCCCAATGTCCCAGGCCTTGTTAACACCATTGGCATACACAACAACAAACTTAGCCGTATCAGCTATAGTCTCCCACTTTGCCAAGCTCTGCAGATAAGGAGCATCCTGATTGTAGCCATGACAGGCAATGACCAAAGCCGCCTGCTTGGGGAGTTGGTCGGGAGCATACACAATCATAGTACGTGTAGTTGTGCCCACCTTGATGTTCTCTATGGCAGATACAGCAACAGAGAAACAAAAAACGCTCAATAACAATAAAATTTTTTTCATGTTCGATTAGGATAGTATTTTCTTAGTAAAAACAAATAGAATCATATTGCAAAGTTACCTATTTCTCGGGATGGGAACTATCTGCCATGATACCGTTTGTTTATGCCATGTTACATAAAGCCCCCAAGAAACACTTTCTCTCAGGGGCTGTTGAGTACAATCAAACCAGCATATCATTTATAGGTTATCTTTTGTATTATCTGGCCGGGGTCTCCGATGATAAGCGATAGCGTGTGCCGCTTTTTGCTTCGGTCAATCGGGAAGGTCATCAGATAATCTTTTCTGTTTTCCATCACCTGCAACTTCCAAGGGAAAGACCATTCCTCAAACACATTTTCACAAACGACAGGTTTTCCGCCATCCAAGCTGACGCCAAATCGATTGCTGCGGTCTAACGCAACGGGCCACATAGGAAGTGTGGAGATACAGAACTGAATGCTGTCAGTTCCGTCATCCTTCACATCAAAGACAAGTTCAATGCGCTCCGACGACAGACTTGCAGCATCCTGAACCTCATCAAGAGGTTCGCCCAACTGCAAACCGACCCAATCCGTGCCAACCCCCTCTATCAAGTGGAAAGGTGCTTTCACTTTTAGCTTGTGGAGATTCAACGCATCATCATATTCGACTTTCTGCTGCTCGTCAGGAAGTCGGTAGGCAGAAGTCGGTGCCGTAACGAGGTCTGGCATCATCTGGTATTTAGCACAAAAGCCTGGTGCAATCTCTGACATCATCTGGTCCCATTTACCATCAAGCAACGTGTTATACTCAGTCAGAAGCACTTGCAGACTGTCGTATGCGGCAGTCGCCTCGCCTGCTGCCTCTGCGCTTCCTGTTTCATGATTGCGCTGAGCCATCAGGAATTTGCGATTCATCTGATAGGCAGACTTGACAGAATAACCTAACAGCTCAAAAAACGCAGGCTGCATCGCCTTGGGCAACTGAGTCTGAATAAGATGAACGCGATTGGACAATGTCTCGTAAGCCGAAAGGCGCTGTTGCGCTGTACCTTCCTCAAAAGAGAAATTCGTGTCGTGCAAACGATTGTTCTCATCACTGTCCCATTCCATCTCAAAGCCCATATATTCAGGCTTTCTGTCCCATGCCAACTGATAATAAGAGTCAAGGATTTGCTGAAAATCATCTTTGTACTTCTTCCCGAAGATAGAAGAAAGCCAGCGAGCCTGATAACGATTAGCATTCTCATAACTGAACGAAGAGAAGTCCCAAGCCATGTCAAAGAAATACTGTACCGCGATTTCCATTGGCTTGATATCGCCAACATTCAGAAGCCAATAACGGTCTGCGCCAGCCTGATACGCTTTCAGCAACTCTTCGTACATGAGCGCCGGAGGCGTCGTATTCAGCCAGAGGTAGTCATGAGGAGTGCCGAGGTAACTGATATGATAATATACGCCAGAGCCGCCAGAGCGCTTCCGCTCAACCTCATTGCTGACACGCTTCATATAGCCATAATTATCGTCTGGCCACACCAAAGTGATATCATCTGGCACACGGAGCCCTGCATCGTAAATGTCGAGTGTCTCTTTATATGGCACGAATATCTGCGGAATACCCGTCGCCGCTTTCTGCTTGTTGCGTTCCAGAATCTCGCGCTGGTCGGCAAAGACCTGCTCCAATGTGCGAGCACGAACTTTGGGGTCGGAAGAGCCCTTCATTGCCTCGTCATGCAGACCGCGCATACCCATCGTATAAATATTGTCATAAGCAGCTGTTTCGCGGATGCGGTCATCAAGCTTTTTCCAGATGGTCTGCTTGTTGGTCAGATAGTTCCACTCACCATCGCGCTCCTTGGTCCATTCGGAAGGAGCAGCATTGTTGAACAGCAAAGGTTCGCAGTGACTTGTGGTAATCATGATGCCCCACTCTGCTGCCACCTTCTGGCTCTCTGGATGGCTATAGAAAGCGCCCGTGCAGGTATGCATGGCAGGAGCCAACATGTTCCCTTTCAGTCGTAGAAGAAGTTCACACACTTTATCATAAGTCTTGGGACCGATATCGCCCAGTTCTTTCTCAAAGTTCTCTGCCGACCAAGTCTTCATACCCCAGTCTTCATCATTGATGAAAACACCACGATATTTGATTGTTGGAGACTGTGACACATAGTTCTCCTTATAATTAAGAGTCTTTTTCTTCTCGACTGGGACATCTGCCCACCAATACCATGGGCTGACACCTATCTGCTCGCTCACATGAAACACACCGTATGCCAAACCACGAGCATCACTGCCCACAATGAAGAGCCGGTCACCGCGAGTCAATATCTTATAACGTTCCCAATCGCCACGAATATCAGCCACATCAACATCGCCCAACCATCCCGACACATTATCAGCCGTTGCAAGGATAACAGATGGCCCATCTACTGACCTCGCAGAAATGGAAGGACGAACGTCTGTCACTCTTTCTATATCATCACTCAAAACAACAGCCATCTTCTTCACGAGAGCAACTTCCGAATCAGAAACAACAATTCGGCAACGTTTCAAATCAACAGCTAAAGCAGCAAGAACAATCTGGAAAGACAACAATAACAAAAGATTTCTTTTCATTAGAGCAGTAATTAGGTTAATTAGATTGGGTATTTATTCGTCATCGCCTCGTGGCACGAGCCTACAGTAGCGGCATGACCATGCAAAATTAGCTTTTTTCTCGCAATGTTTGTTTTTCCATAGTTCCAAATTCTTTTATTTAGGTTTCTTTTTCTCTGAAAAGAAGCTTTAAGTTCTTTTTTTTGTATGAAAACGCATAATATCGTAAATTTGCCCAAGCTAAACAAACAAACTCTTTCTAAAAAGGAATATGCCAAACAATTATCACATAAGAAGATTAAGGACCTTACTATTGGGAGGGATGATGATATTGGCCGCATGGACTGCTGCCGCTCCAGCCAAGAGACTACCCTTCAAGGTGACAAACAGCGACGGAACCACGCTTACCATCATGCTATGCGGAGACGAAAACTTTCATTTCTATGCAACAACAAACGGAGTACCTGTTATTCGCAAAGAAAACGGCGATTTCCGTCTGGCTCCAGAAATGACGGACAGCATCACCATGAAATGGAACGAACGGAGAAACAGACGGAATGCGACAAGAGCCAAGAAAGCCAAAAGCCTATTGCAAAGCCGCGCTTTGGGAAAATCATCTGCATATACAGGAAAGAGAAAAGGCATTGCGATTCTTGTGAATTTCCCCAACGCCCAAATGCATTCAACGCATGGACGAGAGATGTATAACGACTTTTTCAACAAGAAGAATTACAAAGGCTTTGAACAGGCAGGCTCAGTAAGCGACTATTTCCGTGACCAGTCATACGGGAATTTCGAACTGACATTTGACGTTTATGGTCCCATCATGGCTGAACATCAATATGGATACTATGGCGCTAATGACAGAAACGGAGACGACCAAAAGGTAGCGGAACTTATGGCAGAAGCATGCAGAAAGGCGAATGCCGAGCATGATATTGAGTGGAGCGAATACGACTGGGACAATGACGGGGAAGCAGAACTGGTGTATGTCATCTATGCAGGATACAGCGAAGAGGAAGGCGCACCCTCAAATACCATCTGGTCGCACATGTGGAGTCTGGAAGAAGGACTACAGAATGGTGATGGGGATGGTGTCATAACATTTGACGGGACAAGGATTAACATCTACGCCATGAGCAGCGAACTGGCTCGCTCCACGGGCAATACGCTGAAAGGCATTGGCACGGTTTGCCACGAATTCAGCCACTGCTTGGGAATCCCAGACTTCTACAACCCCAGCTTCGATGGGGGATTTGGCATGAACGCCTGGGATGTCATGGACGAAGGCGCATACAACGGGAAGGAGAGGAACGGAGAATGCCCCATTGGTTATACTGCCCACGAAAGATGGCTGGCTGGATGGCTCACGCCCATTGAGCTGAAGGAGCCTGTCACTATCAAGAACATGCCAGCCTTGCAGGATTCCGCAGTCGCATACATCATCCACAACGAAGGCAACAACAACGAGTACTTTATGCTTGAAAACCGACAGAACAGAGGATGGTTTCAATATGTCAACAAACTAACAAACTGCCATGGCTTGATGGCTTATCACGCAGACTACGATAAATACATCTGGAATTATGGATTCCCAAACGAGGACAAAGACCATCAGCGCATGTGCATCATACCTGCAAATGGAGAGTACGGCACACTTAGAGGCGCCAGCGGCAACAAATACTACTCCGTTTCGGAGGAGCAGCTTCGCGGGCATCTTTTTCCAGGATTGCAACAGGTGACAGAACTAACCAACACCTCCCACCAGGATGCAGGGGGAACTCTTTTCAACAAGAATACAGACGGAACCTTTTCAATGAACAAGCCTGTTACCGACATCACAGAAAGCAACGGTCTCATTTCTTTCCAGTTCATGGGAGGGGATGACACCTCCAGCATTAAGGACGTAGGGACGAAAGAGACTGAAGCAAGTTTCTTCACCATAAATGGAATCCTGGCAACCCCTCCATTGAAACCTGGCATATACATCAAGAAGCAAGAAGGAAGCACCCAAAAGGTTCTTGTCAAATAACACAAGCCTGAGATTTTCCATAACACTCGCATCGAATCAGCATCATCGGAAAAAGCAAGTTTGAAGCAACAGCCCATTCCCCTCTTTTTGTACCTCAAAACAGGTGAGAGTCTCACCGCCACATAGGTAAGAGTCTCACCGCTACATAGGTGAGAGTCTCACCTGTTTGGGGGTGTAAAGTGTGACACTTTGCGAGTCCTTTTTTCTTCAATCATAAACAAGCCCATTGAGACACCTGCGACCAACAACATACATAAAAAACGGCGGAAACAATCGTGCTGTTTCCGCCGTTTTTTATGCTTTCTGAAAATAACTCCCTTACTCTAAAGGAAGGAACCAATTCTTTCTGTCACACAAGAAGGTATATAAGGCTGCATCATAATTGGATGCTCCATTGCGTGACGCCACCTTCTCGGCAAGGAACGCAGGGTCATTGCGATGGTCGGAGAGACGCATGAGGTCATAGAAACGCAAGCCTTCCGCTGCTGTTTCCAATGCCATTTCATCACAAATCTTATTCTCGACAAAGAGAATGCTGTCATTCAGTCCGGCCAGTTCTGGTATCACATAGGTCGTATCAGCATCAGCGCTTCCGCAACCACGCGCATGCAGACCCTGAGTATTGGTGCGGAGGAAGGTGTACTCGCTGAAAGAGATGAGATTGCCAGCTGCCAACTTCTCCTTTTCAGACATGAACTTATCTATATTATCTTTGCAAAGACCACGCTTCAGCACAAAGAATGCGGCTTCAGGGAATCCTGCACGATTGAGCGCTTCCGCATAGCGCAGATACACATGCTGAAGTCTATACAGGCTGACATTGCCCGTACTATGCTTATGGCAAGTCTGACGCAGGGACGAATGAGCAGTTGAAGATGAAGACTCATTGCGCAAGGCATAGATGCTATACTGACGCAAGTCACCACGCATGGATTCGTTTCTGTACACCATCGTATCAGCAGGCGCCACTGTGTCAGGGAGCAGCGTCACTGGGTCTGAATAGACATGCACATAGCGCTGAGAACGAGATAATTCATCGTAAGCAGCAGAGTGGGTTGCCTGATAGTAATAGTTATTGTCTTCTGTAGAATTGAACACATCTGCAAGCCTTGACACGATACCATCGTATTCTTCGGTTTCCATTGGAATCAATGTAAGAATTTCTGACGAAGAAGCATTCGTAAACTGAGAAGCATAGCCATCGACAATGTCCTCAAAGTCATAAGTGCTCCATGCTATGGAAGCGACTCCTGTTGGGCGCACGTCGCCCTGCTTGGTCAGGAAGCTGTGATAATACTCCGCTGCCTCGCTGTATCTTTCAGCCCACAGGCACAGGTCACCAAGGAGAACCTTCATTGGAATATAGAATTTCCTTGAACTCAGCGAATTGATAGCGCCATAATCAGGGAATTCCACTTCGGCATGAGCCTTCAAGTCATCAATGAAGAAGTTAGCAATCTGCTTCACATCGTAATGCGGGAATAATGAAGGATCTGCCTCTTTCTCTGTCAGAAGCGGCTGAGTATAGAACGGAACTGAACCATAATTGATGGCCAACTGAAGATACGTCCATGCACGATACGCCTTGATAACAGCAAATTCTTTTTCAAAAACCTTGTACCCGCGCTTTGCCAAAGCTGTATCGGCCGTCGCTATGAAATAATTGCAATTCTGTATGATAGCATAATAATCACGCGCGTTATTATACGGATTATCGGCACCTACCGTAAAATTCGCTATATCTTGAAGGTCAAGTGTAGCACTGCTCGTAAGCGTGGTAAGGTCGCCTCTCAGCTCACCCAACAGAATAGTACGATCAGCAATGGTCTGCATCTTGTTGATGACTCCCATCAGCGAATAGACTGTATCGTTAGGCGTATTGAGCCTGTTGTCTTCAACAAAAGAGACGAGGTCGCTGTCTGACTCTGTACAAGACGTCAAACTCCCGACTCCGCAAAGGGAAAGAGCTAACGCTGCGAGAGGAATTATATTTTTTAGTTTCATCTTATTATACTTGTTTATTTATTACTAAAAGCCTATCAACTTCTCTGATAACTTACAGGTTAATCTTCACTCCAAGAGAGAAGCTACGACCTGGAGACAAGAGACCTCGATCGATTCCCATACCCATCACGGCATTAGACTGGGCAAACTCTGGGTCTGAACCAAGATACTTGGTGATAGTGAAGAGATTATTGCCTGCTGCCCAGAGGGTAATTCCCTGCAGATATGCACTCTGCACAGGAATGCGATAGCTGAGCGTTACATTTTTAAGTTTCAAGTATGAACCGTCTTCAATCCAGCGGTCAGAGAATCGGCTATTACCCATTTCATCAAGGAACGATGCACGTGGCACGTCTGTAACTTGTCCATCATGTGTCCAACGGGCCAGCATAGATGTTGTCTGATTGTAGAAATAAGAACCTGACTCTATGATTGAACGCTGATAATTGTAAAGATCTGCGCCAAGCGAGTAGTTGAACGAAGCAGAGAAAGTTAAGTTCTTCCAAGAGAGCTGGGTTGAGAAGTTACCATAAACATCGGGGTGCGGATTGCCTATCACCTGCATGTCATTCTTGTCTATGCAGTTGTCTTCTACGACTTCCACAAACTTCATATCACCTGCCTTGAAATACTGCTGCGCACCAGTCTCGGTCTTCTGATACAACCCTGCTGCGCTAGCTGCTTCTGCAGTGGAAAGCACTCCATCTGTCTTGTATCCATAGAACAGACCTGCAGCAGAACCCACCTGATTGATGATGGTTGCATTATAAAGGTCTGACGTCACAGACTGCTTGCCTGCAGGCAGTCTCTTCACCTCATTTTTGTAATGCCCAACAGAAGCTGCCAATGACCATTTCCAGTCTTTCGTCTCAAGCACCTTGAGATTTGCACTCACGTCAAAGCCTTCGTTATGAACGCGTCCGTCATTAATCCAATTAGTCTCAAGACCTGACACATAAGACAAGGTGCCAAGAGAAAGAAGATTGTATGTGTTAGCATTGAAATAGTTTGCTGAAAGCCATAGACGGTTCTGGAAGAATGAGCCTTGAACACCTACCGTAAAACGAGCCGTGGTTTCCCACTGCAACTTGGTGTTACCAATGTTTGCCATCGTAATGCCGGTAAGGCTGTTGAACATCTTGCCAGCAACGAAGTATGAACGAGAAGCAATGCTATTGATATCGTCATTGCCAAGAAGGTCGAAACCGGCATTCAGTTTCAGATAATTCACATTTCGGTTTGGAGTGAACCACTTCTCGTTAGTCAGCACCCAAGCACCTTCTACTGATGGGAAGAAGCCAAAAGCATAGTTGCCAATCTTCACTCCATCTTCTGCATCCACACCAAACTTACTTGAGCCATCCATTGCGATAGACGCAGAAAGGTAATAGCGCTCCAAGTAATTATAGTCGGCAGCAAGATAATAGGTCAAGTTCACATCTTCATTATCAAAGCCATCTGTCTGCTTGTAGTTAAGAGAAGAAGACATGTTTGGCGTCTTGTCATTGCCTGTATCGTATCCAACCTGAGTGTTTAGACGATATGTATCGCGCATATAACGGAAACCGCCTTTAGCAGAAAGGAGATGTCCTTGATAACGATGCTTGTAACTGAGATTGAGGTCATTCATAAGTGTAATCTGACGACCTGCAAGTGCACTTGCACAGTTCTCAACAGAGCCAATGCCATCTACTTCATAGCTGGGCACACCATTGGTTGGCAAATAATAATTCTCATCGGTATTTACTAATTGGAATGCAAAATGATCGGCCAATGTCCAAGACTTATTGATATTCCATGATGGAGCAATAGCCAGAGACACCATACGGTTGCCAAAATAGTTCTTGTTCTGACCTTCGCCGTTCTGCAAAATAGCCAAAGGATTAGCAAGAGAGGTGGTATAGTCACTGCGCGAAGTAACTACATCTGACAGATAATCATCCGCCTCTGCCAAATAACCAGAAATATTCCCGTTAGTATCGTAAGCATAAGGAGAAAGGAAAGGAGACTTAATCAAGGAGAGGAATGCAGGAGAAGAAATGATTCCATCCGTCACATTTTCTTTCACACCATCGTCACGCATATTGCGGGTGACGTCTGAATAAGCGGCATCAAAACGAACATTGAGATCACGAGTCAATTTCAAATCAGAGTTAAGACGAAGATTGAATCGTGAAAAAGAGAAGTCTTCCAAAGTCGCATCAGCCCCGGCATAACCAACAGACAGATTATAATTTGCCACATCGTCACCACCCTGCACATTGATGCTATAGCTTTGAGTGAAGGCTTCTTTGTATACTTTGTCACTCCATTGCGTTGAATTGTGGTACATATTATAATAATAGTAATTCGGATCTGTCTGCAAGAACTTGAAAGAATTACTCTTTGTACCTGTCGTTCCTATCAACTCTGAAGCATATACACGGAATTGTTCTGCATTCATCATATCAGACAAACGTGGGGTGAGTTCATAACTTCCACCTATACTCACGTCAATCTTGGTTGCCATTGACTTATTGCGCTTCGTCTCGATAAGAAGAACACCATTGGCTCCTTTTGCGCCATAAATTGCTGTGCCATTCTTCAGTACGGTCATTTTCTCAATATCCTCCACCATTATTCCTGCGAGAATATTGTTGAAGAAGCCATCATGAAGAGATGGAGAGCCATACTGCATGTTTTGGATGACACCATCAACAACAATGAGGGGCTGAGCATTGCTGTTAAGTGAATTTATACCATTCATCAGCATTTTCACTCCCTGAGCTGGCTGTCCGCCACGCATCGCTGTCAGCATATCCCCACCCAAATGACGCTGAATCTGGTTGTCAACAGATAAATCATTGTTGTCATGGGTAACAAGAGCTGTTTTTGCGCTTGTCGCTAAAGTCTGCTTTGAATAAATCTCTCCAAACTTTGACGAATACATCTTCACCTCACCAACCTCATGGCTCTTGCCTACAGGCTGTTGCACCATCGTGTAACCTTCTGCAACAAACAGCAAAGATGTCGCATGTGCAGGAAGTTTAATGGTATACTCACCCTTGTCATCTGTCATGGCTGCATATTGAGGATCATTATATGCCTGTACCTGCACACCAGCTGCAGGCATGTTGGTGGCTGCATCAACCACCTTGCCCTTCACTTCTGCCAGTTCTTGCGCGTTTAGGCCAAGAACCAACAATGAAGAATGAAGAACTGAAATTGCTATTACTAATATTGAACGTTTCATTTTTGCGCCTCCTTCCTTGTGGTTGTTTCCTTTACAACAATAGCGTCTTCATCAGAAACGGGTTTGAGGTAGATACAATCAAGATACATGTCACGAGAATACGATGTTTGGCGATTGGCAATGCTACACTTTAGCTGCAGACTAACAGTTGCATCTTGCTGCTGATAGTTGCATACGGGGAATGTAAACCGGCCAATCACAACAGTATCGACACAATAAGGATTATTTGTCATTTCCTCATCATAATTAACAGTCTTGTTTTCACCATTTTCGTCAACATAATTGAGCACGGCCTTGAATTTGTTTTTCTTGAAATCCTTAGAGAAAGCATTGCTCACAGTTTTAGGCAGAATGACAGCACAAATATCATACGTACCAGACAATGTGTTACGAATCTCAAAGGTCGCCGTCCAATTGCTTGTACTGTTGCGTTTCGTTATGGCCACATAACCATTCCCTGAAATACTATCTCCGATAGCTTGGCGGTAATCAAAAGTACAATCCTTATAATCAATGATGTTTGCTTCACGCTCACCTTGAGTAATGATAGGACGGAAATAGAGGTCTTCTGGAGTGAATGGCCACTCTTTCATTCTATAAATGTATCCATTTGAACACAGAAGCGAATCCTTAATATTGGCAGGATCCATCAAACCTCCTGCCTCAAATGGTTTATAAAACACATGATAAGGCCATTCCGCTGGAGAAAAGGATGTTGAGAAGATTGAGTCTTGTTCTGAGCGTTGTGTATTTCTGTTGAAGATTAAATCGCGCGCAAGTGATACACATGTCCAATATTCAGAAATGGAATCGGCTTTCTCCAATGCGCCGAAATTGAAATACTTGGACGCTTCAGCATATACAGGTTCCCAAGTTGCCTTGTCGGGAACTAACATCGCGAAAGTTGAGTCTTCTGAAATTATTTGATCGAAAACACGGAACAAGGCATTTTCTTTTACCATTACAGAATCTGAGTACACTTTTTCTCCATCAACAATACCAGCCTGAATGGACTTGTCTTCATCTAACTCTTGTCTTTCGAAATGTTTCAAGAATGCACCAATATGGTCAAACTCATCCATCGATGTCAAACCTTCATATATATTATATGTATATTGAGCATCATCATCCACAACATGCAAAAGGCCATTGGTTGCAGGAATATTGAAACAGTCGGAGACAACTGAAGCATTATAGATGGAACGTGTACCCAACTCAAGAAACTTATCATTCAGCATCTTAACATTCTCACTCGTCAAAGAATTCATATTATACAAATTATGAGCAATATGATTCATTACGAAATGCTGACTAACGGAAGAATCTCCCTTCTCTGTCTGACAGAGCGACAGAAGAGAATCCACATTGAAAGTTCCATTCAATGGAGCCCAAACGGTCAATGTCTGATCTGCATCAAGCAAATCTGCATACGTCACATTTGTTCGATGGTTATTATTATATATATGTGTTACTTTGAGCAGAGACAGGAAATCACTCAATTGAGGATTCTCCTCCACTAACTGAAGAAGCGAAGAAGTCCCATTACTGCCAGCAACATCATAATGTTCATTCCATGCATCAGAGCAGGAGAGAGCCATTCCCCCTACTCCTCCTAAAGGCAGAACTACCAAGCTAATGAACTTGATGTATTTTTTTATTTTATTTGTATTCATATTTTACTTTTTTAGATTAACACCCTTTATTTAAGAGCATCGCCACATCCTTCTTAATGGGTGTCCTCTGCTGTTAAACCAGCATAGACGCTCTTGGGACAAAACTCAAAATAATTAATTGGAAGTTCTGCTTCCGCGTTCTCAATAACAAGCTTGATGCGCAACCAATACTCCTTGTTAGGATCAAGAGCCTGAGTAGTCAGAATTTTACGATATTTACCATTATTGGCACGCAAGTTTTCTGAACCTCCTTGATTCCAAGAATCCATATCTTTCATATAGCCGCGGTTATGCATGGCTTTGTCTATGGCCCTATTCTCCTCTGTATCCTCCGTATCTGCAATCCAGCCGATGCTTGGGTCGCCGCCCCAAATACGGAAATCAATAGGAAGTCCCATAGGCTGCATATTGTCTTTCTCACCAAAATAAATTTGTACAACACCACGGTCATTACCTGCACCATACGCAAAACGAATCTCATAAGTGTTAGCTGGAACAGGAGGCAGTTTAAATGACACATCAAACTGACCAATAAGGTCTACGGCATCAGAATAAGTCGCCATCCAAACTCCACGTTCACGAAGCGCCAACGTTGGAATAATGCCATGGAAATCCCAACCATCTACCTGCTTAAAACCTGTCAAATGCTGGCCATTAGTATTACCACGAGCACCAGCGTTCAAGAACTCGGGAGACATGGTCACAACATTCCAACGAATTCGGTCATTGAACACAACATCTCGAGTCTCTTCATTGTAAGTCAACACATTATCAATATAATGATAAATACCATTCAATGCTTGCTGATTAAGTGTATCAACAGGGAGACCTGCCTCTGCTAGATCCTGATCGTGTATGGTTTTCATTTCTGTAGGAGTATAAACCTTAGTACCACGTACGGAAAATCTGCTTGCAACACCTTTTCTATTGATAAAAAGTCCTTCAGAAGGTGAAGACATTTTCATAACAGTGCCAGGCATCATGGTAGTATACCAGTCTGTACAGTCTATCAGATTGGGCATTGCACAAGTTGTCTTATAATCAATACCACTTTCCGAAATTGTAAAGTCATTGATTGCCCCATAATACGGCAAAAGATGGTAGGCAATAAAACGGTTCAACGGATTTTTACGATTCGTCCAGTCTTCATCATAAAGTCCTGCATCTTCGGGATACATCTTGTCATAGACATCCTTAGCATAGGCTTTCAAGTCATCAAGATTATGAATACCCGCCTCTGCAAACACCTTATTTGTCTCAACAAGAGCAGTAAAACGTTTCATTCTATTAGCAGGGTAATACATCCTGTATTCTGCGCCTGTTCTATGGAATGGAATTCCCTTATTAACAGAATCAGGATCACAGTAATATGTATTATCTATATACTCATACAAGCTATCATTCAATCCCGTCAATGTCAACGCAGAAGTAAAAAGTGATATATTTTTATCTTCAAGCAACAATTCTGGCAGATATGCGCTTGATGGTTGAATAACCCGATTCAAAGTGTGTACAACACCATTTTCAACGGAATCATCGCGAACCACTAATTTAGAAGCCATATTGACATAATACATCACATTGCCTCCTTCTACAGCATCGCTATCACAGGAGAATGTCAAGAATCTCTCGTTCATGTTGGCAGTGGGTATTTTACCATCACTGAGATCTGTGGTGAAATAAGTCTCGGCTATAATATGATTCCACGACAACGTATCGCATTCTTCTTTGGTCAACTCTTCCACACTGCTAAATCCACGCTCTTTCAAATATTGAGCCATCGCTTCATTTGTTGGAGCCAAGCAGGTATATGTACCATAGGTAGCCATCATACCATATAAACCTGAACGTTGTAACACCTTTGTGAAATCGCTGAATTGTTCTGGGCGATTATCCAAATAATCACTCACCATCTCACCTGTAAAAGTATAATAGTTCTCTGCATCAGGCTCGTCAGAACAGCTTGTAAAAGCTTGCAAAGCACCGAAAAACATTAAACCAACAAGTGATTTATATATACTTTTCCCTTTCATACTTCTTAGAAATTTTGTTCAGTATTATCTGTTACATAAGCAGGATTCTGAATAAGGAGCGGATTCTGCTTAAGCTCATCTCTATTATAAGGCCAATATAAAACATCCTGAGTTGAAAGTTTTATACGAATAGCACTTGTATTTTCTTGAAATTTAGGCAACACCTTATTGATTAAACGGGTGTTTTCTCCATCACGACGTGAAATACGCACAAGGTCGAACCAACGCTTACCTTCAAACATCAATTCACGTTGACGTTCCGCAAAAAGAAGTTCTTCCATGGCTAAACGAGATGTGGCATATTCATCAAATACCAAAAGTCCCGTTGAAGAAGTTCTCTTGTTATTTGCTCGTTTCCAAACTGCGCTAATGCATGAGAAGGCGTTACGGTAATGCTGCAGCTGTTCCTCCGTCAGCGTCATACCCTCCTCAACATTTCCAGCAAGTGCAATCTCTGCTTCAGCACGCATAAGCATCACGTCAGTCAGCCTATATATAATCCAATTAGCATAGGCAGAAGAACGCACTTCGCCATTCACTGTCGGAGCAGCGCCTGTTGTTGTACTTGTGCGGAAAGAAACCGACTGATTAACATACTTTGAAATATAAATCTTATTATTTGACTCAGACATATTTTCCAAATAACGGCAATCCGTTTTTGCAAAATAATCATTCAGACCAGCATACGCGTCACTATACAAGAAAGTCGGAGCTCCTATTTGCCCAGTCTTGTTACTGCTAGATCCATAAAAACTTGAGACGGTATTATTGGCAACAGACTGATTGTTCACGAAATTCAGTTCAAAAATAGACTCAAAACTATTACCTGCACCAAAAATTTCCGTATAAGCATTACCTGCATAGTTGCTGTTACTGAGTGATTCAGAAATAAGAGGATAGATGTCATAAAGCTCTACGGTCATTGTTGTAGGGTTCTCCTCGTATTCCTTTTCATATTCCTTTATCTTTTGATTAATCACCATATCACAGCAATCAATGCATTTCTGCCAATCACCTTTCCACAAATACAAATCCGCCAACAATGCGTAACATGCCCATCGAGTAATCCGACAAGTGTTTTCAACACTCTCTTCTCCATAACTACGCACAGCATCTTCTTTTACGGCCTCAACATCTGCAATAATGCTTTCAAGCACCGTTTCAAAAGGAGTTGCTGCTACCTGATAATTTTGGCTATCATCAATTGAAGGGCTGGTCACATAGGGCACATCGCGAAATGTACGTATCAAGTAGAAGTAACACAAAGCACGAAGGGTGGTAGCCTCTGCTATAGTTGCATCTAATTCGGAATCCGTAAAATTAGGATCGATAGCATTAACACCTGGGGCATAGTGTATAACGGTGTTACACTGATTGATGACTTCGTAGAAACATTGCCATTTAGTATAAGCATTTGTTTCAAGAATGTTTTCTTTTAATATCTGCTGCAAAGCGTGTCCTGTACCCGATCCATTAGTCATGTTATCAGAACGCAATTCCCCCCACACAACCATTCGATTGATACAATCATTACTTTCCAAAGCTGCATAGCAAGAATTAAGCACACTATTCACATCGGCCTCCTCTGTCCAATAGTTCTCTAGCACAATCTCATTTTGTGGCTCTATCGAGAGGAAGTCATCACAGCTGCTCAGTAATGCTTGCGATGATATTGCAAGGCACAAAAACCCCGCAAATGATTTATATATACTTTTAATTTTCATAATTAACTCTTTTTAGAATTGAACAGTAACGCCAAGTGTATAGGAACGCGCATTAGGGGTTCTTGCCCTATCTGTTGTTACACCGTAACTACCATAACCTACTTCTGGATCCGCGCCAGAATAGCCTGTGAGGCAGAAGATATTATTAGCACTCAGATACAGGCTGAGTTGAGAAAGTCCCCAATTTTTTATCAACTTAGGATCAAGCGAATAACTTAGCTGTGTATAGTTAAGCCGCAAGAAAGAACCGTTTTCTACAAATCGGTCACTACCCAACCAGTTATAGCCTTCGCGATAAAGTGCACGTGGAATCATAGCATTATCGCCTTCAACACGCCAACGCCAATTAACTGCAGCAGACTGATTGTTGTTAGAGTACATATTTTCAGCCAACATACGAGCTTGATTGATAATTTTATTGCCGATTCTGAAATTAAACTGGCTATTCAAGCTCCAACGACCGTATTGCAATCTAAAGCCCCATCCACCGGTGATTTTGGGCAAAGAACTTCCCAAGTACACAATATCAAGTTCATTGATGTTTCCGTCATGGTTAACATCATCATAAACGGCATCACCGCCCTTGAATTCATAAAGCGAGCTCTTATCGTTACTATCATAACAGAAAACCATCGGCGTTGTGTAACCGTTCTTGTCCACAACAACATTCCCATTCGCATCACGAGCGACAGGGGCATTCGGACCACTTACGCCAGGGACTTCCACATCAGAATACTTACTATATTGATAAACGCCTTTATAACGGAATCCATAAATAGACCCGAAAGCATTATGTAATTGCACTCGTGTCAAATAAGAACCATTATCCTTGCTGAAGTCGGAATTTAAAGATGCCAGAACGGTCTCGTCCATCTCAGTAATCTCATTCTTATTGTTAGCAAATGAGACGTTGAAGCCTGCACTAAACTTACCAGACTTAATGATTTCATGACCATTCACATTAAACTCCCATCCATTATTTACCATATTACCAACATTCTGATTAGCCAACACTGTAAAACCAGAAGATGTCGGAATTTTACGTTTAGGCATCAAGAGGTCGCTTGTTTTTTGGGTGTAAATATTGAAATCAGCAGTCACCTTGTTTTTCCACAACCCAAGGTCAAAACCAATATTCCACGTTTCTTTCTCTTCCCACTTCAGAGAGCTAAGGCGAATGTTCTCTGGAGCGACAGAAGTATTATTGTTGTAAGCAGGAGCATTGGCATACTTCGAGAAATACAGATATTCTCCTCCTGGCTGATTACCTACAATACCCCAACCTGGTCGTACAGAAAGCATTGATATCCATCTGAAACGTTCCATAAATGGTTCATCGCTTACATTCCAACGGAAAGAAAGTGCAGGGAAATTACCCCATCGGCTATTGTCACCAAATTTCGTAGAACCATCACGGCGAATGCTAAAGTCTGCGATATATTTACCTTTGTATGCATAGTGAGCAGAGAAAGTCAAATACACACTACGCCACTGACCGGAACTTGTTCCCAAACCACTAACAATACCATCCGCAAAAGACGAACTGATACCTCCTGTTGGCAATCCCCAAACTGTAGAGCTTGTTGATTTTGATGAACCATCTGTCAGCTGGAACTGAGCAAATGCCATGAAAGAGTGGTCTGTATTAGTAAAATGTGGCACAAATGTGAGTCGGTGCGTCGTTGTTATAGCAGTACTCTTGTGAGCATTAGCAGTTGTTCTATTGTTATTGGTATCAGACCAACCAGCCGTAACGAGACTTGAAGGATAGAACATATCATTGTATTTGTTGAAAATATTAAAAAGGATTTTTCCCTCATACTTCAACTGCGTCTGTTCTTCACTCACGCCTAACAAATTATATACAAGCTGGAATTCAGGCTGTATCTGATAAGTTGACTCCTCATTCTTTGCCTGTTGAGCCAGAGCGACAGGATTGACATATGTATATTGGTCACGCTGCAGCTCAGGATTACATGTTTTCAGCATATGATAGAAATCAGGTAAGTCACGCCCCAAAGCATCCTGCTCATACACAGAAAGATTTGGCATCTTCTGATAGGCAATAGTAAGCAAGTCGCTATAGTTCTTCTTGTTATTCGTATAGGTCATGTTAAAGTTCGTCACAATCTTTATACGATCACTGACAAAGTAGTCCAAAGCGACACGGGTTGTGAAACGATCCAACTTCTGTTCTATTACCGTACCTGTCTGATGGTCATATCCTCCTGCAATGCGGAAATTAGCCTTTTCGCCACCACCAGAAAGACTGACATAATGCTTCTGCAACAAACCGTTCTGACGAATTGCCTCACGCCAATCAGTATTATTGTTATACATTTCATATTCATTCCACGAAGTGTCATAATTGAACTCGCGGATGTTTGAAGCATCATCGCTGAGAGATGGGTTGTAATAAGCCTCTTTCATAAGCATCGTATACTGATCGCCATTCAGCAAACGTATACCTTGAGGCTGATTGGTAAGTGTTGCGCGATAAGAATACTGAACACGAGTCTTTCCACGGGCGCCACGCTTAGTCTTTATCTCAATAACACCATTGGCACCTTGAGAACCATAGATAGCCGTACCTGCCGCATCTTTAAGCACGGAAATGCTGGCAATATCGTCTGGATTGACATTCAGGAGTTCAGCAAACTGATCTTCAGTAGCATTGGCATAATCGAAATTGCTGTTATAATCGCTTTCGAACACATTGCCATCCACAACAATGAGAGGTTCGCTGTTGCCGTTGATGGAACTTACACCACGAAGGCGCATGCTTGTACCAGCACCAAGATTACCAGAGTTGCTAACGATGTCAAGTCCTGCGATACGTCCCTGCAAAGCTTCATCGACACTCGTCATAGGCAGGCCTTCAAACTCCTTCGCATCAATCATTTGATGCGCAATAGAGAGTTCTCGCTCAGGAATGGCAAGACCACTGGTTTGTACTATACGACGTTTTTCCACCACCACTTCTTGCAGTTGGGTGTTGCTCTTCATCGTAATTGTATAAGTAGTTCCCTTAATAGGAATTATCTGAGTTGCATAGCCCACATAAGAAATCTTAAGTTTATGCTTAGGATTAACGATGCGGAATGCAAAGTTACCATTGATATCGGTTACCGCATGAGCAACGATACGATTAGCTTCATCTATCTCCACAACATTACATGCCATCAAAGGGTCAATGTCGTCTTGTACCACACCGCGAATCATCGTGCCGGCAGTCTGAGCAGACACACAGAATGGCACTGCCATCATGGCAAGTGTTGTAATTATTTTTTTAGTTTTCATACTATTCACGGTTTATTATTTATACATTAACGTTCCATCTATCTGATGAATAACTGCATAAGATGATGTATAAATGCTCTTAGCATTCGTTGCATCAGACGAATCAAACTGATATTCACGAGCCATAATGTTATACAATCCATCAGTCTTCAACACCTTATGAGTATTGCCAACCCCGTCAATAATCGTAATACCATCATTATTAACCTCAGTCTTCAGCTTGTAGTAAGACAGGTTACCATCAGTCACAGAATAAGCAGATGTTTCAAATTCTCCTTTCTCCTCGCCTTGACCAATGAAATAGGCATTATCCTGAATGTGGTACTTGATAAAGTTCTCTATTTCATTGCGAAGGCTATCCTTTACCACCTCATCGTCCTCATTGTCAACCTTCTCCCAAGTGGGAAGCAAATTCGAATCATAAAGCGCCTCTATTGCCTCATTTGTAGGAACATAAACCGTGTAACGATAGGTGTTGAAGAGAGAGATGTTCTCACTAGGGCAACCATGCTCATCGGTACCTATCACATGCTTTGTCTCCAAGAACTGAGAACTCTGCAGCAAATCACGGAATCTGCTGAATTCCTCATGTTCGTTCAAGACGTCAAAGACAGACTTACGAGCTGTCATTATAGGTTCTTCTTCTATAATATATGTCTTACCATTACCTTCATAAGACTCATCATAGATACCTACAATCTTTACCGACCGATTATTCTCAATCTGGTATCCGCCTTGAACGGTCATTCCTCCAACGCCAGCAGAAGCATTGGCAACCTTCACCATGCTGCCGCCCTTGGTCTGGTAGAAGACGTTGCCATTCTCCACATTGCCAATCACAATATGGCTATTGAGAATATCCTCCAATCGATTAGTAATCTGTTCATAAGAAGCCTCGCCTATAGAGTCAAGCACTTCTCCTGTTTCTGTATCATAATTCCAAATGCTCGCCCACACTTTCTCTCTTTCTGTCTGTGCTGTAGGCTTATAATGGAAACGGAAAAGCTGGGTGCTAGTCTTTCCATAAGAACAAGGATCCACGTAATCAAGCAGCGAAGTATTGTTTGGAACAAAAAGGCTGTAATATGTATTCTGTGAATTCAGATACACATCAAAGCCAAGCTGCTCAACGCCCCAATACAGCACGCTCATGGTCTCATTAATCAGAGCAGGGAACGTTACAGAAATGTATGCCACAGGATTGAACACCTTGTTTGTCAAATACACAGCGCCATTACATGCCATAAAGACAGAATCCACAAACTCGGTTTTCAGTCCCAACTCGTCATTAGCATCATTCAGCACCGTATAGAATTTGCTTGGCACAGAATTAGTAAACGAGTTAAGCATATTCACATTTATCATCTTAGAGATAACCTTGTCAGGAACATTTTCCCATGAACCGTAATAGTCCTTCAGCACCTTGCCTGCTCCCTCGTTCCAGTAACGCTCCAGAGCCTCGTCGCTAGGCACAAGCATCACACCCATGTTCTCCTGCAATGCTACATTCGGCGCAGTGGTCGTCGTAGTCGTTGAATAGAACTGGTTCCATGCAGGGTCAAACTTCAGCAAGCCATTCACAGGACCTTCGTCAGGAGTCAAATCCAAAGGCTGCCCTCCCTGACTGCGCTCTGAAAAATATCGCTTTTCATAAAGCGTGTCAATATTTGTATTGTACAAACGATTATATTCGCGTGTCATCGGATCGTTTGCATCATGTCGGTAAGGCGCACAGAAACGATTGAGCAGTTTCGCATACCCCTGCGTGTTTGCATTTTGGCTAATGAGGTCAGCCATATTAGGCAGCGGTGTGAGCACCTCCGCCATTTTATGAACGAAACCATTAGAGCACTTAATGTTCTGTTCTGCCATCATCACACCATTCACATTAGCATCACCCGGCTGACGTTCCGATGAATAATTAAACAAGAAATTGCAATCCTCATTCGTTATCAGGTTATGAGCCAAGAATTCCTCAATAAAGTGAATCATCGGCGCCGCCGTAACGTCGCTCATGCACACGATACTGTTGCCAGCATCTCGGTAACGCTGCCAATAAGGGTTGTCAGGCATCTGTTCTGGGCTAAGCACCGGTACTGAGTCATACTCACTGGCAGCAGTCAGGCGGCGCATACAATCACCCTCAATCGGACCCTCAGAACTGCTCAAGTAGGCAACCTGGCACGCATTGTTAATCATGCTGCCATACAGCAACTGTTTCTTTTGAGCCAGCGACAGCTCTTCATAGCTGCGCACTCCCCACGAGTTGTTCTGATAAAAACGGCTAAACGCAGCATCATCTGCAACAAACAGCGTCTTGCTACCCGTCTTAGCCAACACGTCAGAATACCCCAGATCGTCAATCATCCGCACCACATTGGAGTAATTCCCTTCACTCCGCAGATAGTCATAAATGCTTGAACCTAACCAATCGGGGTCATTCTCTGCCAAGTCATAGCCTTCACACGCAGTCAGGCCACCAGCAGCAATCAGAAACAGGCCCACCCATTTGGACAGGCCAGAACTTCGATTCAATTTGCTTTTCTTCATATAGGTTATTTTGCATTAATAGATTTACCTTCTCATAGGCGAGCAGCCAACGGCTCACGCCCGAATACTTCATGCAAAATTACAACTTTTATGAAAAAATAGCTTTTTTTTACGTTACATATCTATTCAAATAGGTTACAAAACCTACTTTCATTCCGCATCACGATACCAATCAGCATACATAATGTAATGCTGCGCAATGCCCACATTCAACTCTTTGGCTTGCTGGGGATCAACACGTTTAATAAACTTAGCAGGCACCCCACCCCACAGTTCTCCATTTCCAACCACAGTTCCTCCCAGCACTAATGCGCCAGCGGCTATAATAGCACCCTCGCCCACCACGGCATTATCAAGCACTATCGCTCCCATACCTATGAGCGCACCCGATTTTACGGTACAGCCATGCAGCGTTACATTGTGTCCAATGGTCACGTCATCGCCTATTTCGATAGCCGCCTTCTTATAGAGCGTGTGCAAGCACGAGCCATCCTGAATATTCACCCTGTTTCCTATTTTGATATAGTTGACATCGCCACGCACCACAGCATTAAACCAAACCGTACATTGGTCCCCCATCTGCACATCACCCACAATTGTAGCGTTCTCACTGAAATAACAGCCTTCGCCCCATTTGGGGGTCAAGCCACACACCGATTTTATCAAAGCCATAATCTATACATTATTATTAATAATAAACAAATCCGCCATACACCGCAACGTCTCCGCCCAATCACTTCCAAAAAACGAAATACACGGCAGCAACCAAGCAAAGAAAGGCCGCAGCATGATTCCAATGGAAATGCTCGCTTTGGAACATCATGCCAGCCATCACCGTGAAGACAGTCAGAGAAATGACCTCCTGAATCACCTTCAGCTGCATCAGCGTAAAAGGTCCTCCATTACCTTCAAAACCAAGTTTGTTGGCTGGCACCTGTAGAAGATACTCAAAGAATGCAATAGCCCACGAAAGGGCAATGACCGCGATGAGAGGCCAGCTAGTGCTGATGTTCATCTGCTGAAGTTTAAGGTGCCCATACCAAGCCAAGGTCATGAACACATTGCTGCCGATAAGCAGCAGAATGGTATAAAATCCGTTCATTGTATTGTTTTTTTAGCGATGCAAAGTTAAGGATTTACCATCAGATGGCGACATTTTATTTCCAATATTTGTTCTTTTATCATTTATGTCGTAATTTTGCAAGTCTTTTTGAACATCAACGACTAAACATATATCTATCAAAATGAGCACAAAACAGAAACGTTATTTCTTGACGGAAGAGGAAATACCAACACAATGGTACAACATTCAGGCAGACATGACAACCAAGCCAATGCCGCCATTGAATCCATCCACAAAGGAACCGCTGACAGTGGACGACCTTGCCCAGATTTTCCCTCGCGAATGCTGCGTACAGGAGTTGGACACAGAAAACGCCTGGATAGACATCCCTGAAGATGTGCTCGAAAAATACAAGTTCTACCGCAGCACACCGCTGGTACGCGCATATGCCCTCGAAGAAGCCCTGGGCACACCTGCACACATCTACTTCAAGAATGAAAGTGTCAATCCCCTAGGCTCGCACAAGATTAATTCAGCCTTGCCACAATGCTACTACGCCAAGCAAGAGGGGACAGAAAACGTCACCACAGAGACAGGAGCAGGCCAATGGGGCATGGCGCTCAGCTACGCCTCCAAGCTTTACGGCCTTGAAGCCGCTGTATACCAAGTAAAAATCACTATGCAGCAAAAGCCCTACCGCTCTACAGTCATGCGCACATTCGGAGCTGCCGTCACAGCCTCTCCGTCAATGTCCACTCGTGCAGGCAAGGACATCATCACGCGTGACCCACGGCATCCCGGCTCGCTTGGCACAGCCATCTCCGAGGCTGTCGAACTGGCACAGACCACGCCCAACACGAAATATACGCTCGGCTCAGTCCTCAATCACGTAGCCCTGCATCAGAGCATCATCGGACTAGAAGCAGAAAAGCAGATGGAAAAAGCAGGCGAATACCCCGACACTGTAATCGCATGCTTCGGAGGCGGCTCCAACTTCGGCGGTTTGGCATTCCCCTTCATGCGCCACAACATCCTTGACGGCAAGCAGACAGAGTTCATCGCTGCCGAGCCAGCCAGCTGTCCAAAGCTCACACGCGGCCAGTTCCGCTATGACTTCGGCGACGAAGCAGGATACACGCCGCTATTGCCTATGTTCACATTAGGACACAACTTCAAACCAAGCAACATCCACGCAGGCGGTCTCCGCTATCACGGCGCAGGCGTCATCGTTTCTCAGCTCCTGAAGGACGGCATGATGCGAGGCATGGACATTCCACAGCTTGAGTCCTTCGATGCCGGAATGCTCTTCGCACGCACCGAAGGCATCGTGCCAGCACCCGAAAGCTGCCATGCCATAGCTGCCACCATTCGCGAAGCCAACAGATGCAAAGAGACGGGCGAAGAGAAAGTCATCCTCTTCTGTCTCTCCGGCCACGGACTCATCGACATGCCAAGCTACGAGCAGTACCTGAATGGCGACTTGCAGAACTACGCCATCACCGACGAAGACGTAGCGAAGAACCTTGCAGAACTGGACAATCTTTAATTCAAATTCATCCATCAGCAGACAATCCATCTTTTTCGTTCGGGAAAGATGGATTTTTTTCTGAAAGAAACCGTACCTTTGCAACAGCAAACTAACAGCACTAACCAATACCCCATGAACATCAAGCATCTACTTCTTGGCATCGCCTGCATGGCTGCCGCCACCCTCTCGGCACAAGAAACCTTCCGATTCGGCACCAGCACCAACCCTGACGGCATCACATTCGAGGTTGACCGCCGCGGCTTCATCATCGGCGGCAAGAACGTCCTGCCCGTCATGGGCGAGATACACTACAGCCGTGTGCCCGAGCATGAATGGCGGCGCGAGATTCAGAAGATGAGAGCCGGAGGCATCACCATCATCGCCACCTACGTCTTCTGGATTCACCACGAAGAGGAAGAAGGCAAGTGGAACTGGAGCGGCAATCGCAACCTGCGCAAATTCCTGGAGATATGCAAAGAAGAGCAGATGCCCATCGTCTTGCGCATCGGTCCCTTCTGCCATGGCGAGGTCTATCAGGGAGGCATGCCCGTCTGGATAGCAGAAAAGGCACAAGCCGACGCCAAGCAGTACAAGCTGCGCTCCCTGGCACCCGGATTCATGGAGGCAACCCGAAGACTATACACCAACATCTTCGCGCAAGCCGACGGACTGCAATGGAAAGACGGAGGCCCCATCGTCGGCATCCAGATTGAAAACGAGTGCAGAGGACCATGGGCCTACTACATGGCGCTGAAAGAAATGGCCTTGCAGGCAGGATTCGACACGCCGTTCTACACACGCACAGGATGGCCCAAACTGAACGGGAAAGAGGAATTCGGGCAGTTGCTCCCCCTCTATGGCGACTACGCTGACGGCTTCTGGGACCGAGCGCTGACCAACATGCCTGGCGAGTATGCCAAGGCCTTCATCATGAAAGACACCCGACTGTCTGCAGTCATCGCCACCGAGGCGCTCGGCACCAGCCAAGACACAGGCATGAACACCTCCGACCTCGCCTACCCCTACCTCACCTGCGAGCTGGGCGGCGGCATGATGGCATCCTACCACAGACGCATCAACATGAGCGGACGCGAAGTAAAGCCGCTTGCCATCTGCAAGCTGGGTTCGGGCTCCAACCTGCCAGGATATTACATGTACCATGGCGGCACCAACCCATACAATCCCAAGCACACCATGGCTGAAACCCAGCAGAGCCTGGCAACCAACCACAACGACATGCCTCACATGAGCTACGACTTCCAGACAATGCTGGGCGAAATGGGACAGCCCAACGCCATATCATGGAATGAAAGCCGACTGCTGCATCAGTTTCTGGCCGACTGGGGAGAAGAACTGAGCCAGATGGATGTCGATACGCTCAGCGACCACTATGCCCGCCGCGGCGCCTTCGAGTTCTTCAACGACTACGTGCGTTTCTCCAACGAAGAAGGCATCTCCTGCATCACTCCACGCAATTGGCAACTGTCCGAAGGCGTAACCATAGACTGGGCCACAGCAGAGCCATTCTGCAAAGCCGACGGCATCATCTACCTGATTGCCATCGACGGCAAAAAGCCCCAACTCAGCATCAACGGAAAAGTATTCAAAGCCAAGCCCAACAAGCCCTTCAAAGCTGCAGGCACAACCTTCTGCGTCCTGTCGCGCCAAAAGGCACACACAGCCTACAAGATTGATGGCAAACTCCATTATTCCGATGGCATCCTCTACAAAGATGGCAATAGCATCATGGAAGAGACGTGGCGCACACTCCCCATCCAGCCAATCCATGCGCTGACCAAGGAGCACGATGGACTTCGCAACGTGACGATGGGCAAGCAAAGAGTTGCCGCGCAGCCTACAGAGAGCGACTTCGACAAGGCTGCCACATGGAGCATCAACAATCTCAGCGAGTTCAACGAAACCCTTGACCTCTACCTCAAAATCTCCTACCGAGGCGACGTTGCCCGCCTCTATGCCGACGGACAGCTAGTGCAAGACAACTTCTGGAACGGCAAGCCCATGCTCGTCCGCCTCTCCGACCTCGTCGGCAAGCGCGTCGAACTCAAGATTCTCCCCCTCGGCAAAGCCTACCCCATCTACCTGCAACAAGCCCAACGAGCAGAACTGGACAAAGCCCCCAACGGCATCCTCCTCTCGCTGGACAGCATACAGGTTGTTGAACGACAGACGAATGCCATCGAATAAAAAAACGCCTCATTTGACACAAAATGAGGCGTTTTTCATCCTTAAAAAGAAAATTATCCTAAAAAGGATAATCCTGATTAGGATAATTTACAGAAAAATCATACCTTTGTGCTCAAAATGAATAAGGTATGGACAATCCATTTGTGACAAAAGGCTATGCTGGAGCCGAATATTTCTGCGACAGAGTGGAAGAAACCAAGCAGTTGGTAGAACTAACCGCCAATGGTAACAACATGGCACTTATATCCCCTCGCCGGGTGGGCAAGACAGACCTGATACGCCATTGCTTCCACCAGCCCGAGATTCAGGAGCACTTTTACACGTTCCATATTGACATCTACGCAACAAACAGCCTGCGTGATTTCGTCAATGTCTTTGGGCGAGCCATCCTCGACGAACTCCGTCCCAAGGGACGTGCTGTGTGGGAGGGATTCATAAATGTATTACGCTCCATACGTTCCGAAATCACATTTGACATCAACAGCATCCCGACATGGAGCCTTGGACTTGGAGACATCGAAAACCCGGCCGTCACACTGGACGAAATCTTCCAGTATCTTCGCGAGGCAGACAAGCCCTGCCTTGTGGCCATCGACGAGTTTCAGCAAATCACACGCTACAGCGACGCCCCCAACGTAGAAGCGACCCTCCGCACCTACATCCAACGCTGCATCAACGCCACCTTCATCTTCGCAGGTAGCAAACGCCACCTGATGGGCGAGATTTTCACCTCACCCTCTCGTCCGTTCTACCAGTCTGTGCTCATCATGAACCTGAAACCTATCCCCGTAGAGAAATACGAAGAGTTCGCACAAATGCAGTTCGCAAAATTCGGGAAGGTGTTGGAAGAAGGAGTGGTGACCAACATCTACGGACGGTTCGATGCCGTCACCTCGTGCATCCAACGTATTTTGAATGTCCTCTTCCTCAAAACACAGCCCAACACCCGCTGCACCCTCGACATGGTGGATGCAGCCATCACCTATATCCTCGACATGTTCTCCGAGACATACGCAGACCTGCTGGACAAGATACCCGAAAAACAACGCGAAGTTTTCATCGCCATTGCGCAAGAAGGCAAGGCTCAAAGCATCACCAGCAAAAACTTCATCAAGAAACATCATTTGCAAACGGTCAGCGTCGTGACAGCTGCCGTCCGTGGATTGTTAGACAAAGACTTCATCACCCAAGAGAAATCCACCTATATGGTCTATGACCCCTTCTTTGCCCTATGGCTGAACAGGAATGACAGACATTCAAGATAACGTCACGCGAGTTCGATATAACAAAAATATGTTTATTTGCAATGCCTCTGCGAGGCAGAATCTTTAGAGCGAACTGACGTTTTCTCCAGAGCCGCGCAAGGCTCATATCCGCTTCATCTGCTTAATCATCGCGAAGCGGTATGTTTATAGACAAGTTCCTGCGGAACGATGGAACGGATTGAACGGATGTGGAATTGATTTTTCTCACGTTATTCTCCAGCCTCTTCCTTATGCTTGACCCACCTTTTTTCAAGTAGTCCATGATGTCCTTCACGTTGGCGGCGATGCTGACATGCCGAAACTCATCAGCGCAGCCCAAAGCGATAATACATCATGACAACTGAACACAAACTCTTGACAAAGGCATATTTTTTTTGTATCTTTGCACTTGCAATCAGCTTCTCAGACAGGAAGCCATCCAACAACAGCGCCCCGTAAACCGATTGTTGCGGCTCATCAGCCGCAACAATCGGTTTATCAATCGCAACTTTCGGCACATCAGCCGAAAGTTGCGATTATTTTTGTCCCTTCGCGAGAAGCAAGAGAGACGCAAGGCGTAAAGAACTTGAAGCGGCGAGGGAAATGTTCCCAAAGCCATATCGTTCAAAAAGTTTCTCCATATTCACTATACTATTTATCGGTCCGCGTTCTCCACAAAGAACACTTTTAATGCCAATGTGTTCTCCACAAAGAACACTCTTCTATTTGCAATAGGTAATGTCTTTTTCTTTCTCATCCAAGAAAAAGAGCAAGAAAAATCTCATTTTTTTCACTCCTTTGCAATTTTTCGTGTTTCATCCTCGTATATACAAATAGAAGACCTCGAAAAATGGTGACAGATATAGAGACGAATATGATAGAGGGACTGAAGGAAGGCAGTCCCAAGGCTCAGCAGATGATGGTTGAGAGATATGGCAGACATGTCTTCAACCAGGTGGTGAGGCTGTTGCCGAGTGTGGAGGATGCCGAAGAGGTGTATCAGGATGTGTTTCTGAAGGTCTTTCTAAATATAAATAGGTATGAGGAAGAAAAGTCATTCTTCAAGACATGGGTGTCACGCATCGCCTACAACGAGTCCATCACTTGGTTGAGGCACAAGCGGCAGCAGATGATTTACTTTGAAGATGAAGACGGAGAGGCGGAGAGGCTGTCGGAGGCGGAGGTGGAAGCGACCTTGGGACATTCGGACCCTGAGACGGTGCAACTGATACGGGCAGCCTTGAAACATCTGCCACCCGAGGAACGGAGCCTCATCACGATGTTCTACTATGAGGAAATGAGCGTGAAGGACATTGCCTACGTGACAGATTCCCCACCCAACACCATCGGCTCGAAACTGTTCCGAACGAGAAAGAAACTATGTAAAATCATTCAAATGCTCCAATCATGAAAGAAGACCATATCGACACATTGCGCCAACAGGACACGAACCTTCGTGATGCCATCAGGCTGGAGGAAGAGGCTCTGCCACCAATGCCAGCCGACCTCAACGCACGACTCATGCAGCGTGTGGAGGAAGAACGGGCGAAGGGAATCGCGAAAAGAAAACGAACCCGCATCCTTTGGCCCTTGGTGGCAGCGGCATGTGTGGCTGCCTTGATAGCCGTCTTCCTCACCCCACCGAAAGGAACACCTGAGGACGAGACACCAACGGGAAAGCCTGTTGCTGTGAAGGTGGACAAGCCTAAGCCAGAGAAGAAGGTTGTTCAGCAGAAAGTAGCACAGATAGTCCCCACTCCGTCAGAAGAGAAGGTTGTTGAGCAATCCAAGGTGAAACAGCCTGTAGTGAAACCCACTCAACCGCTCTTGGCGCAGGAAAAGCCAGTCGAAAAGGACATCGCGACAGAGGAAGCAACTACAGAACCCATCGCAGAGAATACTGCCGCAGAACCTCCTCACACAGAGATGACTACCGTAATCCTCACCGAGCGCGACATCCCCATCACTCGTCCAGAGAACTACCATTACACTCCAGAAGAAATCGCCCTGTTGAAGAAGCAAGCCAACGAGGCTTACCTGAAATGGGTGGAGTTGGAACTGGAGATTTCAAAGTACACATTGGAAAAAATGGCACAGAAATAAAAAACAAGAACGATATGAAACGCTTATTCATTTTGCTGCTCATCGCATGCAGCACCATCGCAACCATCCATGCCCAGCAGCGGGCAAAGGGTCAGCAGACCACACCCATCCACGTCAAGACGCTGTTCAACGACATCATCAAGACTTGGGGAAATCCTTCTGACGAGGTTTTTTCCATCAACAAGAACCCCAATACGAACCTGATTGAGTCGAGTGTAAGAATCACCTACTTCGTCGCCAACAATTCAGAGTGGACAGACGAAAACGCCAAATCACTCAATCTTAAAGACATCAGCGAGGCATTCAAGAAAGATGAGCCCACCTCTTATCAACTGCTTCATCTGTCACCAGGCACCAACGAGTCTTTCTCGCTGAGGGCTGTTGATGGAAACGGAAAGGACAAAAGTTACCTCGTCCGCGGCATGAACAAAGAGGAAATGTGGCTGCTCTGCACCAAGAACGCTGAGAACCCCCAACTGCGTGACGCATACGCCATCAAATGGACCCTTTCCGATGATGAAAGCAAGATACTTGGTGCTGTCTATCAGATTACCTCCCTGCGTCCCGACATTTACGAGAAGGAACTGGCATCGTCGAGGAAGACGTTCAAGATTGTGGGACGGGTGGATGAGAACATCAAGGACTCGCTCTACAACATCTACATCGCCGAGACTGCTGACGAACTTGCCAATATTGGAGATGACGATTATGTGGCTTGCGTGCCCGTCATCAACAAACGCTTTGAGTGGCAGACAGAACTGGAGAAACCTATGGTGGGACGCCTGCGCTGCATCTTCCCCGACGGTTCGCTCTGCTCCGCATGGATCAACCTCGACTTCGTGCCCGGCGAGACCTACAACATCACCGTACACAACGGTTACTACGATGGCGACCAAGACTATGAGCGTCGTGTGGGGCGCAACTCGGGAAGGAGTCTGCTGAATGAACGGCAAAAACGAGGGAATGACGATGTTGTCATCTTGGACGACGTTGTGATAGACACGATACCAACCGACCATCGGGCAATTCCTCTTAAGGATGAAGTCAACCCCACACCTGAACAGAAGATGCAAATGGAAGCCAAAGGCCACGCCATCGCGGCGAACATAGATGCCATCAAAGCCACCTACAAATCTCTTAAACCTTTTGTGGATATGGGGTCACTCACTGGCTCAGACAACTATTTCAAACAAATCATCAGACTGAACAAGGAGTTGGACGTAAAGTGTCAGGACTACATCAAGTATTTGGGAGGTTTTGATAGTCTTCCTTCCGATTGGAAGACCGACCTATACGAAGGAATTTTAGGGTTCTACTCCAAACAGAGCCAAGTATTCGGGGAGTTGTACAAGAAGGTCGGTCTCCTCCCCAAGCCAGCCCAAAAGGCTCAGAAGTACGTCAACAAACTCATGGAGAAATACATGAAAGAGATGAAAAAGGCGATGACGGAGAATTAACGGAACAAAAAAGGGAGGTGCCTTGCCGCTTTTGGCAAGGCACCTCCCTTTTTTGTATCTTTTGCTTTTGGCTTTACATCTTTGCCATTGCCTGCTCAAGGTCGGCGATGATTTCGAATACAAAATTACAAAAACACTCCCAAACTACATCATTTCTAATATAAAAGTTTAATATTGAACACTTTTATATGTTTTCAACTATAATTTTCATGTTTCTCGCTGATTTATGGTGTATTTATTAGTAAATAGTAATTGAAAATCCCAGTTCCTAACTCTTCATTAAGTGTTGCAATTTTTTCTCTTAAGGGTAACAATCTTTTTCATTAAGGCATGCTGTATCTTCATTTTTCATTTAGCGAAGCGCCTTTAACCTGCCTCTGCCGGGAAATATGCGTGCCTTATCGGAGAACAAGATATTTTCAAACGGATGCAGCATGCCTTTAAGATGATTAGGGAGCACGACGTACTGACCTAAGGGAATGAACTGAAAATTTGTTAAATAAATCCATTCGCTTGGATATGTCGGCAAAAAGGTATTACTTTGTAGCGTTGAACTAAATGAATAGTTGAAAGAAATGAATAAACTGACAGGAAAAGAGGAAGAGGTTATGGAGATGATCTGGAAGATCGGTCCATGCGCTCCCAAGGATGTGGTGGCGGAATATGAAGAACCGAAACCACACATCAACACGATAGCAACGATGTTTCAGTCGTTGGAAAGGAAAGGGTATCTCATTCACGAGGCGAAGGGACGTGGCTATATTTACTCTGCCGCCATTGCTCAGGAAGACTATGGACGGAGCAAGTTCACCAATTTCGTGAACCGATACTTCGACAATTCTTACATGAATGTGGTGTCTGCGCTGGTGCAGGAAGAGAAGATCAGCAAGAGTGAACTCTTGGATTTCTTGAAGAAACTGGAAGAAAAATGATGGCATCCCTATTTATCTATATTCTGAAATGGGCTATCAGCCTTACGTTGCTGTATTCGCTCTATGGCTTGTTCCTGCGGAAGGAAACGTTTCATCGCTTCAACCGTATGGTGCTGGTGGGCATCTTGCTGACCAGCATGGTATTGCCTTTCTGCATCATCCACACGGAGAAGGAAACTGTCGTGTCGAAGGGAATGACAGACCTCGAAACCAACATTGCTGACGAAATTGTGATTCAATATCAGCCAGAGGAAGATGCAGAGGGAACAGAACCGAGCACCCATATCTCTTTCTTCAAAAAGAAGCAGTCGGAAAGGGAGACACCTGTCCGCACCCTGCATCTGAGCCCCGTTCGTTGGCTCATCCTGCTCTACCTCCTGGGTTTGGTCTATTTCTGGGCACAATATCTGCTGTCCGCTGGTGCTATCTATCGTGTAATCAGACAGAGCCTACGAATCGACAAAGACGGGCTTCCTAAGGGCGTATGTCTGAAAAAACATCCGTCCATCCACACTCCGTTCTCGTGGTTCAGCACCATCATCATTCGAGAGGATGACCTCGAAGGCAATGCCAATATCACAGATGCCATCATTGCCCACGAACTGGCTCATGTCCAACTGCGCCACTCGTGGGACAACTTGCTGGCAGACTTCGCCGCCAATATGCTTTGGTGGCTGCCCTTCACATGGATGCTCAGACGAGACTTGCGTGATGTGCATGAGTATCAGGCCGACCAAGCCGTAATGCAGAGGGGGTTCGATGCCCACACCTACCAGTTGCTGCTGATAGACAGGGCGACAGAACCCACCCCCTACGAGATAGCCAACAACTTTGAACAAAACCCCATAAAAAGACGATTAGTGATGATGTTTAGAAACCAATCAGGACGATATGCCTGGATGAAAGCGCTGTATCTGATACCGCTTGCAGGCATCGCTTTGGCAGCCTTTGCCAAGCCCAATATGATGGAGACGATTGAGACCAAGGTCTCTGACAAGATGGATTCGTTCCCCACTCCTTTTGCAGCCTCAAAGAAAGGAACTGGCACTCCTTCGTCCGATGATGATGACTGGACGCAAGACCCACGTGGTATCTACCGATTGACCAAAATCACAGGTCGGAACGGCATCGAGATAGATGGAACCTTCGACCAATACAAGATTTGTGAAGAGGATGCCACTTACTCCTTCTGGGTCAATGGCAGCAATTCCAAAGATTTTCAATTCCGCCTGAACATCAACGATGCCAACGTCTTCGACTACACCGGGAGAGTTCCCCAAGAAGAGGATGGGCATGGTTCACAGATTTACGACAGTAACGGCAAGGAGTTCAAACTCAGATGGTGGAGCGTATATAAAGACCACGCCCTATTCCCCGATCATGGTTGGGTGGTGGAGAAGTACGAACGAGACAAGTTCTCCAAACCTGCTGAAGAGATATTCAGCCTGCTGAGAGACACGAAGGACTTCGATAGCAAAGACCCCTATTCAGGCATCTGGTGGGTGATGAGCGAAAAGGACGAAGCTGATTTGCAGGCATGGAAGGACGGGAAAGGAGCTATTGAACCACCGCTCATCATGAACGGAATGGTGGTGCGAGGCCATCGAGTGCTGAGGCTCAGCTATATGAATGACATCAATATGGCGAGACGTGGTCTTATGGGCTCTGTGCAAGACTTTTCCCACGTGGGGAAGAAACAAATCCGCATCGGCAATCGTATCTACGAGCCTCAATGGATACATGAGAACCAATTCTATTATCAAGCGGAAAATGGTAAATTTCAACTTTGGGTACGACAAACCATCAGCAAGGAATTTCTTTATAAGAATCTCCTCACTCTCCTTCATGCTGCCCTACGCCAGCCACATCCCCTTGCCACCAGCAAGTTTGAAACGAAGCAAACCCATGCGGACATCCCTGTGTCCAGCAGCGACAGCATCTATTTAGCCCCCAATATCAGCATCGCCCAATTTGAAGGAGGAACCAGCACCTTGATGCACTATATGCAAACGCATCTGCACTACCCAGACCCCATCTACAGGAAATATGGGTTTGAAGGTCGGTTGATGGTCAGTTTCGTGGTGGAGAAAGATGGAAGCCTGCAAAATTTCTCTGTGATTCGCAACGACATCAACACCAAAGAAACAGCCGCCTCTCTCCATGTGACAGAGGAGGAATACGAAACCTTCATCAACAAGAGAAAGGCTGCCTTCGAGAATGTGGTGATCAACATCCTCCAATCTATGCCCAAGTGGCAACCTGCCATCCATGAAACGAATGGCAAGAAAGAATATGTACGCATGAAATATACCATGCCTTTCACTTTCAGACTCCAATAATCAATTGTCAACTATGAATAAAATCTATTTGATCATCCTTACATGGATCACATTGATTTCGACTGCCTCTGCCACAGGGCAGGAAGGTGAACGCATCATTTGGAAAGGGCAAAAGTACGAGATGCTAACCTTGCCCCTCTTCCAGTGCCACGAGTTTGATAACTTGGGCAGAAAAATGGAAAGAGAAGCGTCAATAACATCCCTTTGGCGTGGCTATCAGGGTCATTGGTTCATCGAAAACGACATGCTCTATCTCGACTACATCGTGCCTGAAAGTGGAAAAAATCTTTACGCCAAGGACATTCCAGAGCTTCGCAAATACTGCAAGAACGGACGTGTGGCAGCCACATGGTTCAGCGACACCCTACGAGTCGTTTCAGGCAAGCAAGTCTTCTATGAACACATGGACTTCACCCGTTACTATGAGCATGAGGACTTCATTGCTGTGAAGCAAGGCAAGGTCGTTTCTGTCAAACGGGTAGAGAATAAGTTGCTCATCAAAGGGAAGATGGATGACCAGAGGGAGCTCGTGAAGTTCATCGACGACCTCGGTGCCCAGCTCCACAAACGCTATCCAGAAGAGAAAGGCCGCATCCTCGCCAGAGTCCAATACTGCAACTTTGGCCTCATGATGATGCCCACTGACGTGGAAGTGACCTTCCCCAGCGATGAAATGGCCCCACACAACAAAGCGATGGAAAGGGAAATCAAGGAGAAACTCGCCAATTATATTCTCGCCAATCAGTTCCTCCCCTGCTACTACATCAATGGGAAGATAAAACAGACACCTTGGACACTCCCCATCCGCATCAACAAATAAAAAACCATAACGATATGAAGAAAATGAGCCTACCAATCATCCTTGCCGTCGCTGCCATTACAGCGACGTCGTATAATTGTTCCGATTCCAAAACTGACAATCCCGGCTGGCTGTGGGAGATAAGCGGCAATGGACTTGCCCAGAAATCATACCTCTTTGGCACGTGTCACGGAGGAGGGCACAGCTTCACGCATGAGGAGATTTTTGGCTTTGAGGGCGTCGATGAAGCCTTGTCGAATGTGAAGACTGTGTACTTCGAGACGGATTTGACCAACGCGATTCGGTTGGCAACCAAAGAGATGAGCATAGCGGAGTTTCTGGGATGCGACAAGGATATGGAAAAAGAGGATTTGAATCGGTTGGCTACCAAAGAGATGAGTATCGCGGAGATTCCGGGATGGGACAAGGATACGGAAAAAGAGGATTTGATGCCTGAAGGCGTTACCTACGAGAGCCTCTTCGACAGCGTGGCCCAGTATCAGGAGGTGCATCAATTCCTGAGCCAGAAGATGGGTGTTGCAGAGTATTGGAAAAGGACCCCGAAATATTGGTTCGACCTTCTTTCCGAATACAATTCGACAAAGATGTATTATGGCATTCGAACCGCGGATGTCGTGTTATACCAGGAAGCCATCAAGCGAGGAATTGAGATTGGACAATTGGAAAGTGCGTTGCAACACGTACAATGGGAAAAGGGTCCTATAATCCCTAAAACGCGACGACAGCGTCCTAATATCCCGCTGAAGTTTCAAGCCTGGATGCTTTACGTAGGCATACACAATAATAATGACGAGATCCCGGAGTGGGTTAAGGAAATAGAAGCAGCCTATCTGGAGAACGACACATGCAGACTATATGATGTGCTGGAGAATCATGCGAAGAATGACCCAGACAATCCCATGATGCCAAATCCATTGATACCAGACAGTCTCTCACTTACTCAAGCCATGAATCAGGCATGGTTCCCCGTCATCGAGCAGAACATCGCCAAGGGGTCGTGTATGGTGGCCGTGGGTGCCCGCCACCTCCTGGGCAACAAAGGACTAATTGCGATGCTGCGGCGCAAGGGATACACGGTCGAAGCGGTGAAATAGATTTAATACGAAAAACAAACATTTTTGCAGGCAAATAAAACAATCATCAATGGAAGAAATCAAATTATATCACAAGGTCTGGGTGATTCTGCCCTGGCTTCTTCTCATGTTGGGATTTACCATAGTTTTTCTCATCCCTATTACCAAAGGTCTAAACGCTCGGTTCTGGATATGGAATTGGTCTTTACTACTGCTGTCAGGTGCGACCTTTCTTTGGGGTCTTTCCGTTCTCATTCGTGAGCGGGTATTACATATACCTCCTATCATCATCACGGAAGATAAACTCATCGTCGGTAAAAAGGAATATCACTTCGCAGACATCCACCATTTCGACCTTATTTATTTCTCCAAATCCGACGTTATACGCATTCACTACAAGCCCGACGTGGAAGCCAAGAAGAAGAGCGAGGCAAAGGGCATGGACCGCATCGGCCGTAAGATAAATCGTATCATTATGGGTGCTGAGGATTGTATTCAAGTCGCCAATCTCACCATGAAACCTGAGAAGCTGTGCAACCTGCTCAACAAGCGGCTGAAAAAATAATGAGTGCCATGGACAAATATACAACTATGACTATTCTCAAAAAATGTTTGTTTCTATTGCCATCCATAGCAATAGTTCTGTTTATGACATCGTGCAATCATGTCGTAAACAAAGATAGTTATCAATATATAGACCCTACATCTGCTCATACTCTGATGTGGAAAGTCGAGAATGCCGAGAAGAAAGAAATTGCTTATGTTTTTGGGACGATGCATTTGCAGCATAAGAGTTTTTTTGAAAATATTGAAGGATGGGACTCTGTGTTCAACTCATGTGACGCTGTTTGTATAGAAAGCTTTTTTGGTGCCAAAATGACAAGTTCAGATAACTCGCAAATGATGGAAGAATTGATGCCTAATGATACGACATACGAAGACATCTTGGGCGAGAAAACAAAAGCTTTACGCCCATATGTCACAGATTGGAAATATCGCCCCTATGTGATAAGAAATGCATTTATTCTTTCATTGTATGCGGAGATATTCCCTAAACTAATACATAATACAAAGAATCATATTGAATTATCCAAAGACTACATGTTTATGGATTTAGCGATACAAAACAGAACTTTAGCAAAGGGGAAGAAAATTGTGTTTTTGGATGGAGTAATACAAGAGGAAGACACTTCTATGAATAAAACACAAAGCAAATCTCTTCGAGAAGAAGTGTTGGCATTATATGAAGAGGTGACACACCGTGATTCTATTTTGCGTTTTCATTTAGCGGCGGATAGTGCTTACTATTTTCATGATTTAGAGCGGTTGTCTATACTTATCAACCAGGATTCCTTAGTACATACCAAACAAATAATACATGATAGAAACGAGAAGTGGATGCCCCAGATAGTTTCGTCCATACAAAAGCAAAGTACATTTATTGCTGTTGGTATGGCCCATCTTATACCAACTAAACATGACAAAGGCATTCTGCAAAGATTGAAAGACTTGGGATATACTGTAACGCCATATAAAAAATGAATAAAACATGGCTATGACTGGATGTTGAAATTCTGCGCAACTCATATGTGCGCCAAGAGAGGGGAAAAGCACACAAACGGGGTTCTCGTGTGTCTTTTGAGGCTTTTTAGAGGAGGAATTTGATACATTTTTTAATCTGTAACTCAACTTTCGGAAGTTGATATGATGAAGGCAAAAAACCTAGCCCCTCGTACTGAAAAACGGATTCTCTCGCTATAAAATTTTCCTTTTCCCCTTGTTTCTTCTATGTTGCTAAGTTGGAAACTTATGTTGCTAACCCAGAAACTTATGTTGCCAACTTAGAAACTTGTGTTGCTAATTTAGCAACATAGATGCTTTCGGGCACAAAAGTACAAAAACTGCCGACACAACAAAAAATCTGAAGTGAAATGATGAATAACTCTACTTCCGGAACTTAAATCAATAACCTGCCTCTGCTGAGAAGCGTGGGTTATTGAAAAACAAGAGGACTGACATTGCTGCCAGTCCTCTTTGTCTTCAAGTGATGATTGTGGTATTCTTTACATCTTTGCCATTGCCTGTTCGAGGTCGGCAATGATGTCTTCCACATTCTCGATGCCGACAGAGAGACGGATGAGGTCAGGAGCAACGCCTGCCTCGCGCAACTGCTCTTCTGAGAGCTGGCGATGTGTATGGCTTGCGGGGTGCAGCACGCAGGTGCGTGCATCTGCCACATGGGTCACAATAGAGATGAACTCCAGATTGTCCATGAACTTGATAGCTTCCTCGCGGCTTCCCTTCAAGCCGAAAGCAATGACACCACAGGAGCCATTGGGGAGGTACTTCTGACCAAGGGCATAATACTTGTTGGAAGGCAGACCGCAGTAATTGACCCAGCCTACCTTAGGGTTCTTCTCCAGCCACTCTGCTACCTTCTGGGCATTGTCACAATGCTGGCGCATGCGGAGGTGAAGAGTCTCAAGTCCCAAGTTGAGGAGGAAGGAGTTCTGAGGCGCAGGAATTGAACCAAGGTCGCGCATGAGCTGGGCTACGAGCTTGGTCATGTATGCCATCTTGCCGAATGCCTTGGTGTAGGTCAGCCCGTGGTAGCTCTCATCGGGTGTAGTCAAGCCTGGGAACTTTTCGCTGTAAGCATCCCAGTCGAAATTTCCGCTATCGACAACGCAGCCGCCTACTTGTGTGGCATGACCGTCCATGTACTTAGTGGTAGAGTGTGTGACGATGTCGCAGCCCCACTCAAATGGACGGCAATTGATAGGTGTGGCGAAGGTGTTATCTACGATGAGGGGCACGCCATGCTTGTGCGCCATCTTGGCGAATCGCTCGATGTCGAACACATTGCCGCCAGGATTGCTGACTGTCTCGCCGAAGAAGCACTTTGTGTTGGGGCGGAACTCCTTCTCGATACGCTCATCATCCCAGTCTGGATCAACGAATGTGCATTCGATGCCCAGCTTCTTCATCGTCACGCCAAAGAGGTTGAATGTACCGCCATAGATGGTGTTGCTGGTGATGAAGTGGTCGCCAGACTGGCAGATGTTGAATATGGCGTAGAAGTTGGCAGCCTGTCCGCTGGATGTCAGCATAGCGCCCACACCGCCCTCAAGCGCACATATCTTCTTGGCTACGAAGTCGTTTGTTGGATTAGCAAGACGAGTATAGAAATACCCGCTGTCTTCCAAGTCGAACAAGCGGGCCATCTGTTCGCTTGTATCATACTTGAAAGTTGTGCTCTGATAGACGGGCAGCTGCTGAGGCTCGCCCTTTGTTGGTTTCCACCCTCCGTGAATACAGAGTGTCTCAAGATTCTTCTTCATATTTTATTTAATTGTAAATGTCACCATGACGTCAACAGTCTTGCTTCCGCGCTGATACTGCATCTGCACCGTGTGGGCATCGCCCTTCCGGCAATTGTGAGGATGGCAGCCATACGCCCAGGAGTAGAGGTCGTTGCTTTCGATGTAGGCGTGCACATTGCCCCAATTGAAGTCGGCGGTATTGCCTTTTGCGTCAAACCATGCTCCGTATCGTCCTGCAGCCGTGTTCTGTCCCACGCTGCCATCGGCATTCAGAGCGACGAGCTTGTCTGGAGTTCCTCCAAGGAAGGTCTCCACCTCGTTCTTGCTAACTTCTATCTTGCCATCCTGTGTATATCCACCACTAAAGTTCATCTCGGCAGAGATGTTGATGGTCTTTTTTTCGGCAACCGGGGCATCGTCTGAAGAGCCGTCGTCATTGAACTCGCCCGGGTGTATATAGAAGGTTACGAACACCTTCACTACCTTTGAGCCCAACTGATACTGCATGGCTACAACATGCTTCTCGCCAGGAGCGCAATTGCCGGGATGACAGCCAAACGACCAAGAGTAGAGGTCGTTGCCCTCAATGAACACATGCACATTGCCCCAATTGTAATCGGCGGTATTGCCTTTTGCGTCAAACCAGGCTCCGTATAGCCCTGCCGCCGTGTTCTGTCCCACGCCGCCGTTAGCATTCAGAGGAACGAGCTTTTCTGGAACGCCTCCAAGCAGCTCCTGCACTGCGGTCTTGTCTATTTTTATCTTATAGTCCTGATTGTAACCTCCATAGAAATCCATTTCGGCACGAACGTAGACTGCGCCGTCTTTCATTGTAACAACAGGCTCGGCAATTGTTGCCTCCTCTTCTTGCTCGTCCGCATCAGGATAATCCGCTATCACGCCATCCAAGTAGTCCTTGCGGTTCTTCAACCATTTTGCCATTTTCCCTATTTCCTCCTGCACATCATAGTTTCCCCCTCTATAAGGATACTTCAGCGGCCACCTCTTCACATCGCGCTCATAAGCGCCCTTGTTCATCTCATCTATATATTTATGTATCTCAGCCCAGTTGCGGGTATAGATGGAATCGCTCACGTCCTCCCATGCCTGCTTGTACTGCGCCACAAACTCCTTGCTGCCGAACATGTCACGGAAGAACTTATTGATACTGTAATTAGCGCCCCCCGCATTAAGAGGGTCTCTTCCATAGATCAGCTCCTTGTAACTCGAGAAGTAAGTGTGATTCTCTGTCCAATCCGCCCAATCGAAATCATAAGCAGCATCCCAGTCCCAAATCGGGCCGAAGACGTACTTGCCCCCTTTGTCCTTATACATATAGAGGCTGCGAGGCGCATCTATCTCAACATTGTAGAGGAACTCGTGCAACTGCAAGATGGCGATGAACGAGGGGATGTCCATCAGGCTGTCAACCAAAGCATAGTCTTTTGCCTTGACGGCTCTCTCCAGCACGGCGAAGTCGGCCTTGATGGAATCCAACTTCTCAACAGGAATGTCTTCCGGCTCTTTCACGCACATCGGCAAATCATACACCTCGCTCCAGAAGTTGTCGGCGGCATCAGGACTGAGCTCAGGCCCATCATCTTTGTCGAAAGACATCAGCACACCTTCCTCTTTATCAATATTTACACGCTTCTCTCCTATCTCTACTTTTTCTGTCAACTGATATACGCCCACATAGTCGCCATTCAGGAACATCTCGACAAAGCGGCTGTTCACCGTGTGTGGAAGGCCCATCCAGCGTGCCGTTTCGAAAGCAAACATGTTCATCATGTCTGTCACATCACGATAGTTGGAAAGCAGGTTCCAGTTTTTCGCCTTGCCCATGCCCAACAGCTTATGCTTCTCATCGAGCTTGAACTTGTAAGGCTTCTTGTCGTAAAAGAGCCAGCTGGAATTTCCGCGGCCCTTGATTCGCCCCGTGCCTGAATAATCAGAGTATTCTCCCTTGCCATCAAGAGAGAAATGGCAATTAATCCACTCTTCCTTATCTTTAATTTCCCGCCCATTCTCCGTAGTGATGTAAAGCGTGAAGACACGATACTTGTCATGCCCCTTCTCCTCATCAGCCAAATCATTTGCGAAGCTGATGCTGTCCAGACCCTCCACATCAAACGGCACAATCATCTCTCCCCCTTCCTTATCCAAGGCGTATCCGCGCAGCTCTGTCTCATCGTCTGAGAATTCAAACTGCGACATCTTGTCTATCTCCAACGGGAAAGTCCAAGACTCTCCATCATAACTGCGATGCACTTTCATCCATTCTTGAGCATTGACTGCCCAGCAAACGGACAGCATCGCCAATGTTACTAAAAGCTTCTTTTTCATGAGTTTCTCTTTAGCTAATCTTTCTTACCTTGCAAAGGTACATCGTTTTTTTGTAATCACCAAAAGAGCTATGAAAAAAGAGGTGCACCGAACACAAATTCAGTGCGCCTCCGCTATTTTGTGCTGCGCTTACTCTATCAGCGCAAAACTTTCTACGTTTTTATACGATGCCCTGAGCCATCATAGCCTTCGCAACCTTCATGAAGCCAGCAACGTTTGCACCCTTCACGTAGTTCACATAGCCATCAGCCTCGGTGCCGTACTTCACGCAGTTCTCGTGGAAAAAGCGCGGATGAAAACCTCATTTATGTCTCAAATTCCAGAACCAAACCCTAAAGCGATGATAAAGGCTGGGCTCTTTTGTTTGTTTCCATCCGCCATGAATGCAGATGGTTTCAAGATTTCTCTTACTAATATTGTTGGTTTTAGTTTTTTGTCATGCAAAGGTACAACAAAAAAACGCATCAAGCAAATGCTCGATGCGTTTTTCTTATAGATAATCGTTTACTCTGCACATCTATTCATCCCCTTTTCATTTTTTCTTTGTCTATTCCAATCCTTTTCCGTAATTTTGCCACCGCATTCTGAAAAGAGTGCAAGACATATTGCTCTATAGCCTCTCATTCACCACCACGAGAAAGAGCAGATGTACATTATTGGAGCTGCACCCATAGGGCGCAGATTTCTCCCGTATATGTACATGGTTTGTGGTGAACCGAGAGGCGTATGGCGAAAGTCTGCGTCTCTTTTTATTTTTATTGTTTAACACCCAATATCTCAATTATGGAATACGTTATAATTAATTTGGAAAGTCGCAACCTAATCCCAGAAGGAGAGGTTTTGTACATCAAGGCAAATCCTGTTAAAGATGCAGGAGAAAGTTTCCGTCATGTAGAAGAAATGTTCGGAAAGAAATATTATAATTATTCAATGATGGAATGTAGTGAAACGGATTATTTTATTCTTCCATTTTCAGAGAGTGACCTTCAACGATTCATCTCAATTGCAAAAAGAACTCAGAATCCACAAAATTACGATTCTTTTTGGTCACCCAACATGCATGATTTCCATAAAGTTGAAATGAAAATTGAAGATACAGGAAAGATTACCGAAGTTTATGAGCATAAAAACTTATATAAACCCTTATATTCTTTTATCCCAGTATCAGACATTGTATATGGAAATATTAACGGAGATGAAATATTTGTGATTGATGCCTGCAAACGACTCAATGGTGCACCATTTTCTGACAAGCCGGAAGATTACATTCCCCACCACTTTGTTTATGCTGCTTCAGAAAGGAATAGGTATATGTCAGAAATACAAGAAGCAAGGCAACAGAACAAAAGGTGGACTCCTGACCTTAGACACTTTGTCAAAGAGAGCATTACTATCAAATTCACAGATCGTTTCACTGGCGAGCCTGGCCAAGAGGAACGTGATTTGTATATCTCGCGAAAACTTTCATATCCTATTATAATGGAAAATCTAAACAAATTGCCACTATTCTAATATTTAGCCTCGACAATGATTAACATATCCTTCACTCAATGAAGAGTATTTGATTTTCATTCTCCCAAAGTTACAATATATTCGATTCAGTTATGAAACTCAATCGGCTCAAACACTTCCACGTTTGAGCCGATTCTTATTCTTATATGAGTCGATTTTCATCGACAAGTTCTATACATTTTCACTTTAGAATGATTCTGCCATCAAATCCTTTCGACCAATCAAGCTGAAGATGGTGATTTCATTGTCCTCATTTGAGGACTATAAAGAACTGAACAAGGTTTTCTGCCTTACTTTGATAGCGTTGTTCTTTCAAGTAGTTCAAAACACAACAGAGTGTAGATATCTCTGCATTATGTTTAATTGCCTTGAAAAGTTTTTTAAATCGTATATCGTGTTTTGTATCGACTGCTTTCGTCTGCTTCTTGAAACCTTCCAAATCTGAGGACAAACTGAAGTCGGACATACAAACACCCTGCTCTTCGGCACAATCCAAGATAAATTGGTCCATTGCAGGCTTTATCATCACAAGATAGTGAGGCTTAACATTGTGCTTCATCAAAGACAGATGTTTGGAATGAGCTATCTCAGTAAATTCTTTGACATATGAAGGCTGCCGTTTGTCAGAATCAATAATTCCAACTGCGAAGCCATCATTGAGCACTTTACCTTTCATCGTATTAACCACAGTGTTGCACCCTTTCTGATGATTTACGCCATCCGTCTCCAAAAGGGATTCGACTAAGTTCGTGTCAACATAGCACTCTGGTACGAAATACAAATCTTTCATCATCTGATTCAGCTCAAAGTTTCTATATTGAAGAAGGCATCCACACCATAGTCATACATCTCCTGCAAATTCTCTTCTGTGGCAGTCTTGACAATAATCTGGTTTTCTCTATAGCTTGTGAAAAACAGACTGATATCCTCATCTTGTTTCTCCAAGAAGGCATTAAGTATATAAGGGCTATGTGTAGCCACAAAAAGATTATTGGGAATATCCCCCTTCGTCATATCCAGCAGCCACTCCACAAGATTTGTCTGCGTGGGTGGAAAAAGATTTGCCTCGGGCTCTTCAAGGAAGATGTCGCAATGGTCAGTAACAAGATACTGAAAAATAATATTTTGCATCTTTTTTATATCGGACATTTGTACAGAATAACTGCTTCCATCCAGCTCTATCATAAATGAAGGATGTCCTTGCTTTACATCTTTCCCTATAACAGGCTCTCCATATATTGGAATAAAATGACCATATACTATTTCAGCTAAACTTTTTTCTTCCTTGCTTCCTGTAATACTTGTGTCTACAATTCTGCTTTCCTTAATAATGGACAAATAATTAAGATGCACAAACAATGGTATAAGAGACTGAAGACCACTCGAAGTATTTGTGAAATCAAGTGTCACACCATCTGCGACTTGAACCTTATCGGATTTCGTATCAGAATCATAATGATAAGATACGCCAAGATTTAATACAGACAAATCCTTCGTGGTAGCCTGTCTGGCAGTTTCCCAATCTGCCATGAAATCACGAATATTGTCATCAGCGAACTTCACTTGGAACCAGTTGGGAATAGCTGCCACCAAATTACGCTCAGCAGGGATATAGGTCACTTTAGAACGATGATAATTCCAACGGTCCTCTTTCCATTCGAACTTGAAGGTCTTGCAAGTATTGTCGTATGAGAAAGCCATGAAATCAGACTCGTAACCAATAAAGGTATCATCCTTAATGTACCCTTTCAGTTTGTGGAAGCGTTCCAATTCTCTCAGAAAGTTATCATCTTTTGAAAAGAAATCGGCAGTCTGGGTCAATTCGATACGCTTCTCAACCCACGTACAATAGCAGGCTGTTTTCAGCACACAACTCTTACCCGAACTCTGCGAACCAATGATAACATTGATGCGCTTCAGTTCGACATCGGCCTCTTTCAACGGTCCCAAATTACGAATCACGAGATGTTTCATGGTTACAAAGGTACTACTTTCCCATGAGATAATAACAGAATTCATCGAAAAGTTCATCTTTTTTTATTCATATTTATATATCAGTAAAGAAAAAAAATGCCTCTTTGCCACCAACAAAAGCCTTCAACATCCTATTTGTACTTATGGTATAAACAAAAGGTGCATCGAACACGAGTCCGATGCACCATCTTTATATTAGAATCTATTGTTCCGAATTATACGATGCCCTGAGCCATCATAGCCTTAGCAACCTTCATGAAGCCAGCAACGTTTGCACCCTTCACGTAGTTCACATAGCCATCAGCCTCCTTACCGTAAATTACGCAATTCTCGTGGATGTTTTCCATGATCCAGAGCAACTTAGCGTCAACCTCCTCAGCTGTCCAAGAAAGACGCTCTGAGTTCTGTGACATCTCAAGACCTGAAACAGAAACACCGCCTGCGTTTGAAGCCTTACCAGGAGAGTACAGAATCTTAGCCTCTTGGAATACGCGGATAGCGCCTGGAGTAGATGGCATGTTAGCACCTTCTGCAACAGCAATGACGCCATTAGCAACAAGCGCCTTAGCTGCCTCTTCGTTCAATTCGTTCTGAGTTGCGCATGGAAGGGCGATGTCAGCCTTCTCAAACCAAGGCTTAGCTCCTTCTACATATTTAGCTGTTGGGTACTTATCAACATACTCCTTGATACGTCCACGATAAACGTTCTTCAGTTCCATGATGTAATCAAGCTTCTCGCGAGTGATACCATCTGGATCGTAGATGTAACCGTTTGAGTCAGACATCGTCATTGGAGTTCCGCCAAGCTGGAGCACCTTCTCTGCTGCATACTGAGCAACGTTTCCTGCACCAGAGATGAGCACCTTCTTGCCCTCAACTGTCTCACCCTTAGTCTTCAGCATGGCACGGAGGAAATATACTGTACCATAGCCTGTTGCCTCAGGACGAACAAGAGAACCGCCAAACTCACGTCCTTTGCCTGTAAATACGCCAGAGAACTCATGGGTAAGTTTCTTGTACATGCCAAACATATAGCCAACCTCACGGCCACCAACACCTATGTCACCAGCAGGCACGTCTACGTCTGGACCAATATGGCGAGTGAGCTCAAGCATGAAAGCCTGGCAGAAACGCATCACTTCAGCATTTGACTTACCACGTGGAGAGAAGTCAGAACCTCCCTTGCCACCACCCATTGGAAGTGTTGTGAGCGAGTTCTTGAATGTCTGCTCGAAAGCAAGGAACTTGAGGATGCTGAGGTTTACAGAGCTGTGGAAACGAACACCGCCTTTGTAAGGGCCGATTGCGTTGTTATGCTGAACACGGTATCCCATGTTTGTCTGAACTTGTCCCTTATCGTCCATCCAGGTAACGCGGAACTGGTAGATTCGCTCTGGAATACAAAGACGTTCGATAAGGTTCATCTTGTCGAACTCAGGATGTTTGTTGTACTCTTCCTCGATTGTTGAAAGAACTTCTTCTACTGCCTGGTGATACTCAGGCTCATTTGGGAAACGACGCATAAGGTCTTCCAATACTTTTTTTGCATCCATGTGAAAAACTTTTATTTATTAGTTAAATTTCTTTCTTTTGATTGGTCATGCAGCAGGCGTGTCTGTCCTAGTCCTAAAAACGGACATTTTAACATGTTTTTTGCCCGCACTTTCAAAATCGGGTGCAAAGTTAGAAATTTTCCACAAATACAACAAAAAATCTAGCAAAAAAACACGAATTTGATAAAAAAAGTTTCAAAATTACAAAAAATCAACTATCTTTGTAGAAAAAATATAGCATATCACCCCTTCTTGAGAAAAGAAGGAAAAGTTTATCTTAAACAACAACAATCTTAGCAAAATGAATACTATAGAGAAAATACAAGCCCTTAGAAGCCTGATGACCCGAGAAGGCATCAGCGCCTTCATCACCCCAAGCACCGACCCGCATTCAGGCGAATATGTGCCAGAACGTTGGAAAACACGCCGCTGGATTAGCGGATTCACAGGTTCGGCCGGAACGGCCGTAGTCACACTCGACAGCGCTGCGCTATGGACTGACTCGCGGTACTTTATCCAAGCAGCAGAGCAACTAAACGGCACGGGCATTCTTCTGATGAAGGAGAAGATAGAAGGCACGCCAACTATCGCCGAATGGCTTGGTGACATACTGCATCGAGGAGACACCGTCGCCGTTGACGGATGGGTAAACACCGCTGCCGAGGTGGAGGAACTTGAAAACGAACTGAAAGCATACGGACTCAAACTCCGTACAGACATTGACCCTTATGCCGAGATATGGAAGGACAGACCATCCATTCCCCAAAGCAAGGCTTTCACCCAAAGTCTGGAATACGCTGGCGAAAGTGCTGCCTCCAAACTCGCACGCATCAGGCAACAGATAGGGAGTAATGCGATAGTCTTATCGATGCTTGAAGAGGTGGCATGGACCCTCAACTTGCGAGCCAACGATGTAGAGAACACCCCATTCATGCTGGGATATGTCGTCGTCACGCCCGAAAAGGCCTTATTATATATATGTAAGGAAAAACTCACGCCTGCCATTGAAGAATACCTGAAAGGCGAAGGAGTCAGCATCCGCGAATACGAAGAGATTGCCACAGACCTGCACGAACTAGACATGCCTGTATACGCGCAACCCAACAAGACCAATTACGCGGTGTATTCTGCCATCAAGAACCCTATCCGCAAGGATAGTCCTGTTGCGAAGATGCTCATCTTCAAGAACGAGACCGAAATCAAATGCTTCCGCAGCGCGATGGAGAAAGACGGAGCCGCAATGGTGAAATGGATGAAGTGGACACTTGAAAACGTTCCCAAAGGCGGGCAGACAGAGCTTTCACTCTCAGCAAAACTCAAGGAGTTTCGTGCCGAGCAGCCCCTCTTCAGAGGTGTCAGCTTTGAAAGTATCATGGGATATGCCCATCATGGTGCCATCGTTCACTACGATCCAACGCCAGAGACCAACATTCCTGTCAAGCCGGAAGGGCTTCTGCTCATCGATTCCGGCGGACAATACCTGGACGGAACGACCGACATTACCCGTACCATCCCGCTCGGCCCGCTCACTTGGGAGATGCGGCGCGACTACACGCTGGTCTTAAAAGGCTGGATTCGACTCGGTTCAGCAGTCTTTCCCAAAGGCACCTGCGGAACGCAACTCGACGCTTTCGCTCGCGAAGCAATGTGGAAATACGGCATCAACTACCTTCACGGGACTGGCCACGGAGTAGGACAGTACATGTCTGTGCATGAAGGGATTGACTTGCACCAGTTCCGCATGCAATGGCGCCCCACCCCGCTACTTCCAGGCATGATTATCACCGACGAGCCAGGAATTTACATAGAGGGAAGCCACGGCGTGCGACACGAAGACACAATGCTGGTTGTCAATGCCAACTTCTCGGGCAAAAATGGGAAAGCCGACATGCCTGGCGGCAAGCCATACGATGGTGGCGAGGCTTCAGGAATAACTTTCGGCCCTTATTACACGTTCGAGCATCTGACGCTCTGCCCTATCCTGACAAGCCCCATCTTGTCAGATATGCTGACAGAAGAGGAACGCGACTGGTTTAACAGCTACCAGCAAACAGTTTGCAAACGCCTTGCGCCGTACCTTGACGAGGAGCACAGAGAATGGCTCACCAAGATTACAGAACCCATTTAACAACAAACCATACCAATATGATTAATTACATACGAGGAATTGTTGACGAGCTCACTCCCACCCAAGCCACCCTCGAAGCTCATGGTGTAGGCTACCTGCTGAACATCAGCCTCAACACCTATACCGCCCTTCAAGGGAAAAGCGAGGCGCGGCTATTCGTCTACGAGTCTATCCGTGAAGATGCCTGGACTCTTTTCGGATTTGCCACCAAACAAGAGCGCGAGCTCTTCCTCATGCTCATCAGCGTCAGCGGAGTAGGAGGCAACACCGCACGAACCATGCTGAGCAGCTTTTCGGCTCCTGAACTAGCAGGCCTTATCATGGACAGCAACGAGAAGATGCTCAAGACGGTAAAAGGACTTGGAGCCAAGACCGCACAACGTATCATCGTTGAATTGAAAGACAAAGTCGTGTCTCTTGGCATTGCCACAGAATCGGTATCCGACAACGGCGAGGCAAGCGTGCCTTCCGTACAAAACAGCGAGGTTTACAATGAAGCATTCGAAGCACTTAAGATGCTCGGCTTCCCACCCGCCCCCGTCGCAAAGACCGTCAAAGCCATACTCAAAGACAACCCGACAGCACCCGTTGAGAAGGTAATCAAACTTGCCCTCAAGATGCTGTAATCCCTATTTTCACCTATTTCCTAACAACAACCACTTAAAAAATGAAAAAAATCGCAATTCTCCTCGCGATGTTGTTCTATGCATGGAGCACATACTGCCAGGAGACACCTTCTGAAAGAAAGAAGGTCGCAGTCGTACTCAGTGGCGGCGGAGCCAAAGGCATGGCCCACATTGGCGCACTAAAAGTCATCGAGCAGGCAGGAATTCCTGTGGACATCGTCACTGGTACCAGCATGGGCAGCATTATCGGCGGACTCTACTCCATCGGCTACAATGCCACCGTGCTCGACTCGCTGGTACGTTTGATTGACTGGAGTTTTGTGCTCTCCGACCGCGAGGACACAAGCCTGCAAAGCCTGCGGGATCGCCAAAAGCAAAACACTTATGCCTTTTCGCGCGGATTCACATTTGGCAAGCAGAACAATAACGATGGAGGCCTCATCAAAGGAAAGAATCTTGCGCAACTGTTCCAGAAACTATGTATCGGCTACACCGACTCGCTCGACTTCAATCAACTTCCCATTCCTTTCGCCTGCGTGGCGACCGACATCACCGACAATTCCGAATACGATTTCCATTCTGGCCGTTTACCTCAAGCCATGCGAGCCTCTATGGCCATTCCTGCGGCGTTCTCTCCTGTGCGCATTGGCAACAAAGTCCTTGTCGATGGCGGATTGCGCAACAACTACCCCGCAGATCTCGCACGCGAAATGGGAGCAGACATCATCATAGGAGTGACAGTGCAAGGCAATCCTAAGACAGGCGAGGAATTAGGTCACACGATGAGCATCCTTAGCCAGATTATTGATGTCAACTGCAAAAACAAATATGATGAGAATTTACTTATCACAGACGTCCCCATCCGCGTAAACACGGATGGATATAGCGCGGCCAGCTTCTCAGAAAGCGCCATCCAAGAACTCATTCGCCGAGGCGAAGCAGAAGCCATGAAACATTGGGACGAGCTCATCTCTCTCAAACAGCGCATCGGCATCGACGACACGTTCCGTCCCAACAGGCTCACCCCTAAAAACCCGTCAGCCTTAAGCGAGAAGATAAAGGTGACGGCTTTTGTTTTCGAGAACGTCACATCCCATGACGAGCACTTCATCCGTTCCAAATTCAACTTGCACAAATGTGATAGCATCGACTCTGCCAAAGAAGACAAAATCGCCACATCCATGCGTCTTGACCTTTTTTATCAGAACGTTGACATTCACTCCGTACCTGATGGAGATGGCTATAAAATCATATTCACTGCCGGGAACAAGAAAACCAGCCATGTTTATTTGGGCGGGCGATTTGATTCTGAAGAAATCGTGGCATTGCAGCTCAATGCTGATTTTCCCTTGCAAGTCGGCATTCCAATTGATGCAGACCTGACGCTCCGCTTGGGCAAGCGCATCATGGCTCGAGGCGAAATGACCCTCCATCCCCGCAGTTTCACTCGCCCCAGCCTCTCCTACACCTTCCGCCACAATGACTTGGACGTTTACCATGAAGGGGGACGCATTCACAGCTTCATCTACAACCAGCACAGATGCGCGCTAACCCCAATCAACTTCAACCTACGCAACTTCAACCTGCAAGCAGGCCTCTATTGGGATTACCTCCACTTCCTTGATAACACGCTCACAACAGGAAGCCACCCTATTAATCTTGAAAATGACCACTATTTCAATTTCCACGTACAGCTGAACTATAATTCTGAGAACCAATGGTATTTCCCCACTCACGGCTCACGTCTAAAAGTGGAATATGCTTACATAACCGACAACTTTACTCAGCTTGACGACAAAGCGGGTCTGAGCGAAGTCAATGCAAACTGGCGATTCTCCATTCCTCTCAGCAAACGGTTCACCCTACGGCCCATGGTTTACGGACGATGCTTATGGGGCGCAAAAATCCCTGTAATATACGGGAATTCCATTGGCGGTGAGTGGTTCGGTCACTATCTTGAGCAGCAAATGCCATTTGCCGGAATCGGGAATATGGAATTCACAGACCGCCACTTCATGGCGCTGCAACTAGAGGCACAACAAAACATTGCCAACAGCCACTTCATCCTCCTGCGCTTAGCAGCTGCTCAACATGCAGAAGAGTTCAAACACACCTTCAAGCAGCAAACATTATTGGGGTATCAACTCGGGTACTATTACAACACCCTCCTGGGACCTCTTGGCGCCACCATAGGCTATTCAAACAAAACCAAAGAAGTGAATTTCTACATCAATCTCGGATTTGAGTTTTAACGGAACAGCACTGCACCCACCCAAAATCAGCAAAAATCATAATATAACCTGTTGGCAGAATTAAGTACGCACTAAATTAATTCCGCCAACAGGTAAATAATATTTGTATGTAAAAGTGTGGGATCTATTTATGTTTTTGAATAACGTTGATGTCTTTAACGTTTTGTCTGAAAAGTCCCATACTCTTTTCACGCGACTTGCGTCTCCAACACAAAGTATCCATTTCGTCCCTGCCAACTGGGAAATCTTATATGTCTGGGCATGAGCACAAACACTTATCAATGTAATTAAAATCAAAAGTACTTTTTTCATTTCTTACGTGGTATTTTCTTGTAAAACGTATATACTTCGCCATTCAGGTACTTGTATTGGAGCAAACCCTTGGACTTGCTCCAGATAAAGTATTCGTTGGTAATTTTCTCCTCAGAAAAGTTTTGCGAATTGCTACCATCTATCCGAATGGCATCGTCATAAACACTCTTACCTATCTTGATGCTGCAATAACGCACATTTTGGGCATCCTCTATTGCCTGACGTCGCCGGTGGAGCCAGAAAACTAAAGAAAGCCTCCCATCATGCTCTTTCCGAATGGCAGACCAGCCATTCACTGATTTTCCATCATGTTTAATGTCATATTGAAATGAACTATTTGCTGTATAATCATTGCCCTCTCCCTCATTCTTTACAAATGGCCAATAAGAATTGTATAAAGGTTTCTCCTTCACCACCAGCGTATCCATACCCGAGGGGGAAGAGAATAGAACTGTATCCCACTCTTCGTATGGCTCCATCCAGGTCAAATCATCTTTTGTCAAATGAGAAAACTTCCAATACACGAAGGGGTGTAAAAACACGATTGCAAGCAATGTCCATATTATCATCTTCTTTATGATTTTTACCTCTTTCATTTCTTACGTGGTATTTTCTTGTAAAACGTATAGACATCACCATTCAGGTACTTGTATTGGAGCAAACCTTTGGATTTGCTCCAGATGAAGTACTCGCAATTATTAGGTGATATGAAGATTATTTCTGAGTTACTGTCATCTATTTTGATGGCATTTTCATACGTTGCGCCATTCACTTTTACCTTGTACAGACGAGGCTCATTTTTTGTATTGAAGATGACACCTCTATGCTCGAAACTAAAGCAAACTCTGAGCACGTCATGAGCATTTTTCAGTATCGCGATATCATTTTCGAGCAGATTTCCCCGATGATGAATATGGCAAGTAATACGCCCTGTGGCATGCATCTCAGAAATTCCCTCATTGGCCATGAATGGCAAATAGTCATCACGCACTTTTATCATTTCCACCGTCATTGTGTCCATGCCTTCAGATGAACTAAACAGGACGGTATCCCCCTGCTCATACGGAGATAACCATTCCAAGTCCGAATTGCTGAAATGGTACATAGCTGTATAGATGCATGATGTGAACAGCACGACGGATGGGATTAATATGAAAACATATTTCTTCATCATTTTATTTCCTCAAATTATCAATCATTGATGATATGGGATGTTCAAAAGCACTATTCCCCATATAAGTAGAAGAGCCCTCGTTCTCCCTCCACGGGTTATCATCATTATACAGTGTAATCTCATCTATTGTCATCGTATCTATCCCATTTGATGACTGAAAGAGAATCGTATCACCCTGTTCGTATGATGCCATCCACTCCAGATCTTTGTCTGAGAGAAAACGCATGGCGGACATCCTTTGGAATGTTTTACTAAGAAATCATATCATTTAATCCTTTTGTATAGGACATAACGACTAACATCACCTATGGCGTCAGGATTTGCCTCATGCCAGAATTTCAAAGTATCATTAGAAACACTTTCGATTTTCAAATAAGACATCCTTTTCGATATGTCGTTATAATAGACCAAATACTTGCCGCTATCACATTTCCCTACTTTATTCCAGTCGAATTTTATGGGAGCAGTTGGAGAAAAGTAATATTTTCGTGTATGTGAAACAGTCTTGTTGATATTTTTTCTATTTACAGTTTCACTAATATCTTCTTTCGAAAACTCCCATTTTATTGTGGGATCAGAGAATCTTTCAACACGTTGCCACTTCGTCCCTATTAATGAACTTGGATCGAATGACTGGGTTTGGCAACTATTAATATTAATCAGTATAATTATAAATACAATTACCTTTTTCATGATTACTATCTATTTCTTTTTATAATAAAACCTATCTGTATAAAATTCTTTCATTTCTTACGTGGTATTTTCTTGTAAAACGTATATACTTCGCCATTCAGGTACTTGTATTGGAGCAAACCTTTGGACTTGCTGTAAATAAAATAATCATTTTGTAGCAATTTGTCATAATCTTTCGTTTCAGAGTTTGAATCATCTATAACAATCGCATCATCATACTCTTTTCCATTGTAACAAACCTTTTGAAGATGAATATCTTTCTGCTTCTCCTCGTAATATCTTTCATGGACACGCAGATAAACTATGATTTCATCTTCTTTTCTTTTACTAAAGCGATATCGACATTTTATCAACTGATTCCCGTGTTTCATAGAACAATGAAAACCTCCATTAGCATTGTACACACTGTGGCCTTCGTCTTTCCTGAATATACTTGTCGAATTATACAAAGAAGCCTTTGTGACAACCATAGTGTCTGTTTGACATTCTGACGTGAACAGCACTGTGTCTCCTTGTTCATATGGAGACAACCATGTAAGGTCATCCGAATTGAACAAATGAATCTCACGGTAAATACACGATGAAAAAACGAGTGCTAATAAAAGCCAATACTTACTCTTCATATTTTATTTCAGTTTTAAAGTGGGAGAAATATTACCTATCATCGTTGAAATCGCGTGTGCATCTCCATGCGTGTAATTATGAACATTCAGCCTTGCCCCCTCAGACTCCATACCCTGATATTTTGTTATCGGGTCATTATCCATGATATATCGATAGATGTGTGAAGTGTCGTATCCATATCCTTTGGCCTTTAAATAAAGAACTGTGGCAGGACTTTGGTCATATGTTGGACACTTGCGGTTGAGCATGAAAACAGTCGCATATCTTCATGAGTGATTACTATCTGCAAATTTACAAATAG
>JAUMXY010000073.1 GCA_030528885.1 Bacteroidales bacterium
CATCGCCACGCGGCACCTCTGACCCCTGACGAGGCTGCCGCCCTCGGGGTAGAACTGCACGCTGACGGTCTTGTGCAGGTCGCGGGAGTGTATTCCGTCTATAATCATCTTGCGGTACAGCGAGTCGGCTGTGGTCCTGTTGTTGGGCAGCCTCTCCTTGTGCATGATGGTGCGTATGGTCAGGTCGCTGTAGTCACCTTCGACAGCAGGCTTCTTGAAGACGGGGATGACGCGCGAGAAGGCGGCGTACGCTCCCCAGTTGGTCATGTAGCGGGTATAGGCGCGCAGCTCGTAGTGGCCTGCTCCGAGGATGGTGTCCAGCTTCATCTCGCCATGCGCCTGGCCGAGGGAGTCGATGGGGTACTTCTGCGTCTGCATCACGTCGCCTGTGGGGTTGAGCAGCTCCACGTAGAGCACCTTGCTCAAGTCGGTGAAGCGGCTGCTGTCGGTACGGGTGACGTAGGCCTTGAACCATATCGTCTCGTTCTCGAAGTAGCCGGTGTTGTCCAAGTGCAGGTACACTTTCTCCTGCGGGACGACCTTGTTGAAGTTCATCGCTTTCTGCAGGTAGGAAAGGATGGAGGTGGCTTCCTCGCTCTGCTGGGCGTAGCCGGAGAGGGAGAGAAGCAGGAACAGGATGGAAATGATTCTTTTCATATTCATCATGACAGCATCGGTCTGGTTAGTGGTTATGAATGTGTTGATTGTACTGATGGCTGACAGCCTTTTCTCATGCCGCCATCGGATTTATGCTTGGGGAGGGTCTTTCGTTTTCCGCTAATAATGCAGGAATTGGAGGATATTCCTCAGCCGTCCGTCCCATACTTCCTGCGGAATGAGCTCTTCTAATGTTTCCCTTGGCAGGAGACGGTGCTGAACGTAATACACGACGCATCCCTCTTCGGTGGCGTGCTGCTTGAGGTAGTTCTTGAGCAGTTCTACCCTCTCTTCTTCTGTGCGGTACGGAATGGAGTTTTCGGCAAAGTCACTGGCGTCTCCCCATGCTTTGTAGAAATTGGTGCCGTCGAGCTGGTAGGTGCCGTTCATCACCTTGATTTCTGCTGTTTCGCCTGGTATGCTGACGATGCGGACGCAGTGTGAGCATACAGAGCCGTCGGGGAAGGTGGCTGTGATGTCTGTCAGGTAGGGCTTGTCGATATAGGTCTTGAACGTGCAGGTCTTTCCTGTGGCAGGGATGTCTGCTATCTGTGTCCGTGTGTAGCCTCTATCCTTATTATATAGGTGAATGAGATAGCCCGTATCGTCGATGCCTTCTGAAATCTTGATGTTCATCTGGAAATTGGCTTTCTTTGTTTTTTTCTTGGGCGCTTTCTGAATGTTTCTGAGGAGCTCTTTGTAGCCGGTCTCGGTAGTCATGCAGAGGCTGAAATGGTGGACATCTTTCGGGAGAGGCTCAAAGGCGCAATAGACGCCATAAACTCGTGCTTCAGGTCCGTTGTTTGCATCTGCTACGCCATAGACCATGCGCTTGAATTTGTATTTGTTGCCGTTGTCGTCCTCCAAGTAGAAGCTTTTGTGGATGGTCATATTCCTTAAATGCTCTTCGCTCATGAGGCGCAGCACAGTTTCGTCTTCTCCGAAAATAACATCTTTTACATACAGTTCTTCAGAGGGCCAGGACTCATAGTAGGCATCTTTCCATATCTTGCCTTTCAGCTTGGGCAGGTGGGGCGACTGCATGTTGGTGGCGTTTCTAACCGTCATCACTCCCCTATCCACTTTTCTCTTGTAGGTGTTGGGAAAATCCCAGCTGAAATAGCCGTTGTGGACTGTCAGCTTGATGGTCTCGCCGGGGACGAAGAACAGATTGATCCAATCAGAGCACAGTTCTCCGCCGGGGAAGATGCAGCGGATGCGGCCTGCTGTCACCTTTTCCAGCGGGATGGAATAGGTGAAGCGCTTGTTGACGATGGGCACGGTAGCGACTGGCTCGTCCTGTATTTTGAAATACTCGTCGCCAAGATAGATGTTGTAGCACGAGTCGGCGATTTCTTCATCTACATAGCCATCGATGGTGAATACTTGCTGCGCATGAGCAGCGAACACATGGAGGCATAATGCCATGAGCAGGATACAAAATCTTTTCATTGTGCTTAGGTTTTTATAGGTTGTTATTGTTAAGTCATTCTTGCTTGATGGCTGAAAGGTGCCACAAAGATATTTTATTGGCTGGAAAGCACCAAGAAAAAAAGTTCACAAAAAGTTCACATTTTCATTTCTTCAAAAACAGGAGTTCACAAAAAGTTCACAAAACTTTTGCAACACGCTGTCTTTCATCACGCTGCGCTTCTTTCTCCGCTTTTCTGATTATCTTGGGCTCAATCGCTGTTTTTTCCCTTTTATATATATAAAACGAATGGAGTGGGCAAAATTAAACAAGAAAATTCAGCTATTTTTGTTGGAAGGGTGACTTTCTTTCATCTTGATGTGTCGGTGGCAAAGTTAGGGCTTTCTGCCGAAAGAACCAAAGTTTAGGGGTGGAAAAGTTT
>JAUMXY010000001.1:0-38187 GCA_030528885.1 Bacteroidales bacterium
GCGATGAAGCCACCTCCATCCTTTCCTACCTGCAGAAAGCGATGAACTTCAACAACTCGACCTGCGAGGAGATGTACATCAGCGTGGAGGGCATGACGGAAGACGGGAAGGTGCTGGTGAATGAGTGAGCGCATTGCAATTAAATGGAGATGGAAGTATATGAAAGGAGATAAATGTAGATAGAAGAAGGTAAAAGGAGATAAAAGACGGATGTAGTGCAGGCGGTTTCAAGTATCGTCCTCTATTTCCGCCGCTGAAAGGCGGCATATCTCCCTATAATCTCCTTAGAAGGATATAACTTAAAAACCATAAAAATTATGAAACATTTAAGAAGGGGGCTGAACAACCCTGAAAACAAACTCGTTTATTTCTTGGCAAGAATGAAAATAATACTGAAGAGTTACATAACGGTTTTGATAGGAATGTTCGTGCTTTTCTGTTCCCCCCTCTCCTTGAAGGGGCAAACACAAGAAGTGAGGGCAAGGATGATAGACAAAGCCAAGGGACAGCCAATCCCATGGGTTTATCTTTATGTGAACGGCAAGCTCAAGTGTATCAGCAATGTTGATGGTGACGTGTTGACAGAAACGGATGCTTCCGACACTCTGCTTCTGAAGGCTGTTGGCTATGTCGAGCAAAAGCTGCCTGCATGCCAGTTGCCTGCGGTTGTTGAGATGGAGCCGCTCGTTCAGAAGTTGCGCGAGGTAGTCGTGATGTCAGACATTGCCGTGCTGATGAATGCCTTCAAGAAGCTGAAGCTGGAGTACAAAGAGCATGAAAAGGAAACAAACGCCTACTTTAACCGCATACTGTTGAAGAGTGGAGACCAGACGGAAGTTGTGGAAAGCTATCTTTCCGCAAGGTCAGCCGTCAATATTCGGCGCTTAGGGCTTTATGCTGGACAGTATTGGGGAAAGACGGAAATGGGAGACTCCGTTCAATCCAGCTTGGAGCATACCGATTTGCATAGGATGTTAGGCTTTGGACCGATGATGACCGGTGGTAGCTATATGGATGGTCTGACGCTGCCTTTCCCTAAGAGATGCTCGCCATCGCATCTCAAGCGCTTTTATGAGATAAGCAGTAAAATAATGGAGTACGGGGGAAAGCTCGTGTACCTTATCCATCTGGACAAGAAAGAGGCTGGTCAGACGGAACTGCTGGCAGGAGATATGTATATAGACTCCGAGTCATTTCAGCTCCTCAGGTTCGACGGCAGCATGGACATGCAGCTGCTGGTCAAGAGAGGGAAGGGCAGCATCATCAAGTATGAACAAGTTCCAGGATCTTTCAAAATACACATTAATTATAGAAATGTACATGGATATACGGAGGTTTCCGACATGTATTATGAGTTTGCAGCAGGTGAACTAAACATCAAGTCTGTCCTCCTCAACGTGGAAGACCATCAGTTCCCGCTGAAAGACCCTGTGCCCATTCGAGCCAATATCCTTGCAGCCATCAATAAGGTGCAGTCACCCTATGAACTCTTTGAAGAACAGAACCTCATCAAGCGGACAGCTGATGAGGAAGCTGCCATTCAGCGTTTGTCAACAGGTACGGGACAATCGGACGAATCCCGTTTCCTTCCTATCAAGAAATATCTTCAGAGGGCAATGGGTTTCAGCCGTGTTGTCCCTCAGGAGAAAGTGTACCTGCATCTTGACAACACCGGCTACTTCGAGAACGAGACGCTGTGGTTCAAGGCCTACGTCACGCGGACAGACAACGGCAAGCCCAGTGACCTGAGCAAGGTGCTCTACGTGGAGCTGCTCAACCCCAGCGGCGACGTCATCAAGACCCGGAAGTTCCCCATTGACTCGCAGGGCATGTCCCATGGCGACATGAAACTCGACACGCTGCTGGGCTCAGGCTTCTACGAGGTGCGCGCATACACGAGGTACATGACCAACTGGGGCGTCAACGCCGTCTTCTCGCGCGTGTTCCCCGTCTTCAAGAAACCACAGCAAGAAGGCGACTACACGGACCTGGCCATCCGTACGATGCTCTACAGGCACCGCGACCCCAACAACCGCGACCGCTCCGACTCCCTCTACCTGAACGCTATCGACGAGGGCATCAGCACCAACGACCTGATGAAGACCATCAGCGTGCGGTTCTACCCCGAGGGCGGCAGCCTCGTCAGGGGTCAGAGGTGCCGCGTGGCGATGCTCGCCGTGGACGACAACGGCAACCCCTACTCAGGCGAGGGCTTCGTGACGAACGAGGCGGGCGACGTGCTCGCCTCCGTGCAGACCGACACGCTCGGCAGGGGGCTCTTCGAGGTGACGCCCGACGGCAGCCCGCTGACCTTCCAGATGCGCAACCTGAAGAAGAGCGACCGCAGGGCCTTCCAGAATTTCAGCCTTCCCGAGGCAAGAACCGAAGGCTGCGCCCTCCTGCTCGATGCCGTGAGCGACAGCATGAGCGTCACGCTCCAGTGCACCGACAGCCTGCGCGGCAGCCTGCTGGGCTATGCCCTCATGAGCAACGGGAACGTCTTCCGCTGCGACACGTTCAGCGCCGTTCCGCTCATGGAGATAGAGATGGACAGGAAGTCCATGCCCGAGGGCGTGAGCCAGATGACCGTCTTCGACAGCCGCGGGCGCATCTGGGCGGAGCGTCTCTTCTTCCTGTGCCCCGAGAAGCGGGCGGAGGACAGCATCCGCGTCATCGCCGGGACACAGCGTCTGAAGCCCTGCGGCAGGGTGGAGCTGGAGCTGCAGGCGCTGCCCAACGCGCACCTGTCCTTCTCCGCCATGGACGCGCAGACCATGACCAACGGGAGCAGGGGCAACATGCAGACATGGATGCTGCTCAGCTCCGAGGTGAGGGGGTACATCCACAACGTGGACTACTACTTCGAGGCGGACGACGCGGAGCACCGCCGCTCCGCCGACCTGCTCATGCTCACGCAGGGGTGGCGCAGGTATGACTGGGAGCTGATGACGGGCCAGAGGGACTTCGAGAAGGCGCAGCCCATCGAGGACAAGTTCTACGTGTACGGCAAGCTGAACGCGTACAGGAAGCGGAATCCCGTGGATGACGTGGAGCTGGAGGCGTTCCTCTACAACAAGGAGGGCCAGAGCCTGACGGGCGTCACCCGCACCGACTCGCTGGGCTACTACGCCTTCGAGCTTCCGTTCATGGACGGGGAGTGGGAGATGCAGATATACACGAGGAAGAAGAACAAGAGAGGCAAGGAGAAGCGGAAGACCTACTATGTGGGCATCGACCGCCAGTTCTCTCCCAGAGCGAGGTACATCACGCCGCAGGAGACCGAGATACTGCATCCGCTGGATGCGAACGCCTTTGTGAAGAAGCCCTTCGAGGAGCTTCCCGATGGAGAGGAGTTTATCCCTATCACGAAAAAAGACCACGTGCTGGAAAACGTGACGGTGAAAGCGAAAAGGAGATATTTCACCAACGATGACTGGAAATACAAGAATGAAGCATGGGGACGACAGTATGCTGCTTTCCACTATGACATAGACAAGGAACTGGACGCCATTCTTGACCTTGGTGAGGCGGAGCCGAGCATTTTCGAGTTCTTATGCAAGAAGAATGCGCTGTTCCACAACCCGGAATGTGATAATTTGCCGTGGCCGCCTGTAGATACGCTTAAAATCAAAAAGGAAGACCCAAACCATTGGTATTGGACAGGAATGATGGCGTATGACCACCGTCCCATCAAATGGATTGTTGACAATGGAGATTCTGTAGGAATGGTGAGTTTCAATGAGGATTGGATGATTCCTATTAAGAGGATTCTTGGTAGAAATCCGTCGAGGAGGGAAGAGACGGAAGGCGAGATGTTTTCTGCCATCACCAGTGACGCGGGGGCGACAGGAGATAATGACTTCCCTGTCTATATGAGTGACATAAAGAGCCTTTATATTGTGCCTCATAGCCTAAAAGAGATGGAGGACGGGGCTGTGAGAATCTATCTTTATACTCATAAGACTTTCCCCACCGAGAGCCAGAAGGGACTTCGCCGCACCTACTTTCAGGGCTTCAATAAACCCTCCACGTTCAAGATGGAGGACTACAGCGTCATCCCTCCGATGGCAGACTTCCGCCGCACCATCTACTGGAACCCGAACGTGAAGACGGATGCGCAGGGCAAGGCGAAGGTGGAGTTCTTCAACAACTCGACCTGCGAGGAGATGTACATCAGCGTGGAGGGCATGACGGAAGACGGGAAGGTGCTGGTGAATGAGTGACGGCTTCCTCTATGGGGAGAGGAACATGCAGGGTGGGAGAGTGAGGAAACGTGAGTACGAACTCGCGTTGATATAAAAAAGATGGCAGCACTTTTCGGTGCTGCCATCTTTTGATTGCTTTTTTATTTGTTTTCTTCTAAAGCGGCAAGCTTCGCTTTCACTTCTTCCATGTCAGCTTTGAGCTTATCCATCTTTCGGTTGAGTTCTTCGACTAGCGCATTTCCTTGCTTGGATTTGCTGGACAGGTTGAGGAAACCAAGATTGTTTTCGTAAGTCTTGATTTCATTCTTGAGGATGTCGAGCTGGCGTGTGAGTCGGCTGCGCAGGTCGCTTCCGTTGCCGCTCTTGATGCTTTCCTTGAACTTGTCCAGACGGCGCTTGGCAGCGCTTTCGTTGGCAAAGCCATAAAGGCGGTCCATCTGTTCGCGCAGGAGCTTGTAGAGTTTATCTTTCTCTTTGAAGGGAACATGCCCGATGTTGTTCCACTCTTCTTGTGCCGCACGGAGTTTTGCGCGAAGGTCACCTTCAAATTCTTCAGGGACAATAGCGGCAAGCGCTTCGATGACGCTCTTCTTCTTCTCCATATTGGCTGCCTGCTCTGAATGCGCGTCCTGATTGGCTTCTTTCTTGGCGGCGAAAAAGGCATCGCAAGCGCCATTGAAGCGTTCCCATATCTGTTCGCTGTATTTCTTGGGAACTGTTCCGATGGCTCTCCATTGCTTTTGAAGTTCGACGAGGGCTTCAGAAGTAGCTTTCCAATCGGTGCTGTCTTTGAGTGCCTCTGCTTTCTCTGCCAGCTCCAGCTTCAGGGCATAGTTCTGGTTGAGATTATCGCGTACAGACTGGAAGTATTCGCTCTTGCGAGTGAAGAAAGCATCGCATGCAGCGCGGAAACGCTCGAAAATCTTGGTGTTCATCTTTTGGGGAGCATATCCGATTGTCTTCCATTCTGCCTGTAAAGCAGTAATCTTATCTGAGATGCTGTTCCATTCAGCGAACGTTTTCAGCTCGTCAAGCTGGAAGCCTTCTATTGTTTCGCAAATGGTTGTCTTCTTCTGCAGGTTCTCTTCTTCCTTCTGTTTGCGTGCTTCGAAGTATTCTTGATGACGCTTGTTGATGACTGTTGAAGCATCTTTGAAGCGGGTCCATATCTGTTCACGCAGGTCGCTGGCTACAGGTCCTGTTTCGCGATAGTCTTGGTGAAGCTGCTGAAGTTTGCGGAATGCAGCGATGATGTCTGTTTCTTCGGCAAGCTTTTCCGCTTCTTCGCATAAAGCTGTTTTCTTCTCAAGATTTTTCTTGAAATCGTAAGCGCGTAGCTCGTTGCTGAGCTTGAGAGTGTCGTAGAATGATTCTACCGCCTGCTGGTAAGTCTTCCAGAGATTAGTCGCTTTCTCTGCTGGAACTTCCTTGATGTCGTTCCATTGTTGCTGCAGTTCCTTGAAGTCGTTGTAAGCACGATTAATCTCATCAGGATTCTCGGTGAGCGTCTTTATCTTTTCTATGATGTCAAGCTTCTTCTGGAAGTTTTCCTCGCGTTCTTGTTCAAGAGCCGCTGCTTGTGCTGCACGTTTCTCGCGGATGATGGTCATCTGCGCTTTGAAGTCAGCTTCTTCAAGGTTGGGGGCAGGAATGTACTCTTCGGCTGCGCCTCCGTCCTCGATGAATTTCTTGTAAGCTGCATCGGATTCTTGATGGTGGATGCGGTAGAAGTTGCTTTTGAGAATGTCGAGTTCTTGGCGAGTGACCTCTTCGTCACCTGCTGCAAGCTCTTTGAGTCGGTTTACGACATCAGCTTTCGTTTCATAGGTGGCGATAGAAGTTGCAGAGGTGTCTGCCTGAGGCTCTTCGGCAGCTTCTGTTGACGCAGTCTCCTCAGTTGGAGCTGTTTCTTCAGTTGCGGTAGCTGTTGGCTCAGTTGCAGCAACAGTCTCCTCAACAACAGCTGGTTCTGCTGCTGGGTTTACAGCAGGTTCCTCAGTGGGGTTCAGAATTTCAGTCATAGTCTTTTAATTAATTATTAGTTTCTACTATTGAACAAATGGCTGGCTTTTGTGAAGCTCAGCAATGTTCATAGAAATGAATGAAGCATAATCGTATAGATGTACACAACAGCTGCGGGGATGGCGAGCAGCGAGCTGTCGAAGCGGTCAAGCATTCCTCCATGTCCAGGAAGGATGTTTCCTGAATCTTTGATGCCAACCTTCCGTTTGAAAAGCGACTCTACCAAGTCCCCCCAAGTGCCCATGATGACAACAAGCACTGCCAGCCCTGCCCAACACAGATGGCTGGTTGTAGGGGTGAACGAATCTGCAAACGGAATAAAATATGCGATGATTTGTGATGCTGCAATTGCTGTAATGCCGCCACCGATGCTGCCCTCCCACGACTTCTTAGGAGATATGCGTGGAAAGAGACGGTGCTTCCCCAACCAGGTGCCGAACAGATAGGCTCCTGTGTCGCTTGCCCAAAGGAAGATGAAAAGTGAAAGGGCATACCAACTGTAGTAAGCTACGCCGGTTGGCGTGCTGATGAAACACAGCGTGTTGAATGATGCAAATGGCAGTGCGATATACAACTGAGCCATGAAGGTCATAGCCCACGTCTGTATTGTGTTGGGACGATCCAGATAAAGTTCTGCAACCAAGAGGTAGATGATGGATATGAGATAAGGAATGAATACCTCAGAGCCCATCACGTTTGCATTGAACGCCCATACCGCAACAAATAGATATGCCGCAGCAAATGTGGTGATGAACCGATTGACATTCACGCCCATGTGCTTGTTGGCGATTGTCGTAAACTCCCAGACGGTCAGTGCTGTGATTGTTGTGAATAGCACGAGGAGTGTGTATGGGTTCAGCGTGATTCCGGCGATAAGAACGCCTACGAAAATGACGCCTGTGATAGCTCTTGTAATCAGGTTTTTCACGCTATATGTTAATTTGTTTGGGGTTCGTTTCCTGAATTGTTCTCTTGCTGCTCTTCAGAGGGTTTGTCCGCCTCTTCCGTCGCTTCTTTTGTCTGTTCGGCTTTTTCCAAGACTGCCTGTACAATCTTCTGGCGGATGATTTCTTCGTTCTCCTTGTTGTGGTCAGTCACGTTCGCGGGTTCTCCGTTCTCAGCGTTATCGTTGCTGGCGAGAATTTCGTCTGTTCGTGATGTCCAAGGGCGCTTGCCGAAAATGGCTTCCAAATCTTCTGCGAAGATGACCTCTCGTTCTATCAGAACTTGAGTCAGCTTTTCGTGTCCTTCCTTGTGCTCGATGAGCACCTTCTTGGCACGCTCGTATTCCTGGGCAATCAGGGCACGTACTTCTTCATCGATTGTTTCTGCTGTCTTGTCGCTATAGGGCTTTCCAAACTGGTATTCCTGATTGTCATAATAGCAGATGTTGGGGAGCTTTTCCCCCATGCCAGCATAAGCAATCATGCCGTAAGCGCGTTTGGTCACCTTCTCCAAGTCGTTCATGGCTCCAGTGGAGATGCGGCCTGTGCAGATTTCTTCGGCAGCTCGTCCGCCAAGCGTTGCGCAGATTTCGTCGAGGATTTCCTCCTTTGTTGAAATCTGTCGCTCTTCAGGCATGTACCATGCTGCGCCGAGCGCTTGTCCGCGTGGTACAATGGTGACTTTGACGAGCGGGTTTGCATATTCGAGGAACCATGATATTGTGGCATGCCCTGCTTCGTGGAGCGCAATGGTTCTCTTCTCGTTGGCTGTGAGCAGCTTGGTCTTTTTCTCCAGACCTCCGATGATGCGGTCAACGGCATCAAGGAAGCACTGCTTGTCCACCCAATTCTTGTTGTTGCGAGCAGCAATGAGCGCTGCCTCGTTGCAGACATTGGCGATGTCTGCTCCTGAGAAACCTGGCGTTTGCCTTGCCAGCTGCGCCACGTCTACTGTCTCGTCTATCTTGAGTGGTCTCAGGTGAACCATGAAGATTTCCTTTCTTTCGTTCAAGTCGGGCAAGTCAACATGTATTTGTCTGTCAAAGCGTCCGGCGCGCAAGAGCGCCTTGTCCAAGATGTCGGCACGGTTTGTTGCAGCCATGAGGATGATACCGCTGTTAGTGCCGAATCCATCCATTTCGGTCAGCAACTGATTGAGTGTGCTTTCTCGTTCGTCGTTTCCGCCCATGGCAGCAGATTTGCTGCGCGCACGTCCGATGGCGTCAATTTCATCAATGAAGATGATGCATGGCGCTTTAGCCTTAGCTTGCTGGAAGAGGTCGCGTACGCGGCTGGCTCCCACGCCGACGAACATTTCTACAAACTCTGAACCTGAGAGTGAGAAGAAGGGGACCCCTGCTTCTCCAGCCACTGCTTTCGCCAGCAAGGTCTTTCCTGTTCCCGGAGGGCCTACCAGCAATGCTCCTTTTGGGATTTTACCTCCTAGGTTAGTATACTTTTCAGGCTTTTTCAAGAAGTCGACAATTTCTTGTACTTCCATCTTTGCGCCCGATTGACCGGCAACGTCTTTGAATGTGATTTTGGGTGCATTCTTGTCGTCTTTGTCGATGAGCTGGGCTTTCGACTTTCCTACAGAGAAAATGCCTCCGCCGCCCATGATGCCTCCGCCGCTTCCCATGCCTCGCATGATGAACAGCCAGATAAGTATAATAATGATGATGGGCGCAAAGTTCCAGAACAAGTTGCTGATGAAGTCGTTGTCGCGTTCATAGCTGACCTTTCCTGTGAAATTGCCCTCCTTGCTCTGTTCGTCAAGGTAGGTCTCCAGGTTGTCGATTGACCCGAATTCAACGTTGATGAGTGCGGGCTTCTTGTCTTTGGTTGTTGTACCGAAGACTTGCTTGCTGTACTTGGAGTCGATGGCTAGAGCGAGCGTGTTCTTGTCTTTGTTGACAGTGATTTCGGATACATACCCTTTTGCCACGAACTCCTTGAATGCCGTATAGTCAACAGTTCGTGATGCCGATGTGTCATGCCGCGTGAAAATGGCAAATGTCAATCCTGCTATCAGCAAGATGTATAGCCACGAGAAGTTGAAGCGCGGCTTCTGCATCTTGTCGTTGTTCTTGTTGTTATTGCTGTTGTTGTTCATGTTAGAATTAGTCGATGTTTGGAATGTCCGTTATTTCAGCATCTTCCCACAGGTTGTCGATGTCGTAAAATTCGCGTGCGTCTGGTACGAAGATGTGGGTAACGACGTCGGTGTAGTCAACAGCAACCCACAGGTTGTTGCGTGTTCCGTCCACAGCTGAAGGGCGCGCGTTGGCGTTCTTGCGTGCAAATTCGCGTACGGACTCTGTGATGGCTGCCACTTGGCTTGGTGAGTTGCCTTCTCCGATGACGAGATATTTTGTTATTGTGTCGTCAATGTTCTCGAGGTTGACGATGCGTATGTTCTTTCCCTTCTTTTCCTGAATGCCTGCCACACAGGCCTGTACTAACTGCTGAGTTTCTGTCATTTGTTAATGTGTATAGATTAAATTCCTTCTAATTCTTTTTTCTTCTTCTCTTCAATCATCTGGAAATCTTTTGGGCGCAGCACGAAGTTGCTGCCGAGGTATTTTTCTTTGACAATGACGTTGTTTGCCAATTCCTCTGGAGTGCCTTTGAAGAGTATGCGCCCTTCGAAGAGCAGGTAGGCACGGTCGGTGATGCAGAGTGTTTCCTGTACGTTGTGGTCGGTGATGAGGATGCCGATGTTGCGGTCTTTCAGTTTCCACACCACATACTGGATGTCTTCTACCGCGATGGGGTCAACGCCGGCGAAAGGCTCGTCGAGCATGATGAATTTCGGGTCGATGGCCAGGCATCGTGCAATTTCGCAGCGTCTTCTTTCTCCTCCCGACAGTTGGTTGCCTCGGTTCTTTCTGACTTTCTGCAGGTTGAATTCGTCCAGCAGCCTTTCCAAATGCTCTCTTTGCTCTTCGGTCGATTTGTATTTCATCTCCAGCACCGTCATGATGTTGTCTTCTACGCTCATGGTGCGGAAGACGCTGGCTTCCTGAGCCAGGTAGCCAACCCCTTTCTTGGCGCGTGAGGATACAGGGTCTTTTGTTATCTCTTGGTCGTTGATGAATACTTGTCCGCTGTTGGGCACCACAAGCCCTGTCGTCATATAGAAAGATGTGGTTTTCCCTGCTCCGTTGGGTCCAAGCAGACCGACTATCTCTCCTTGCCTTACGCTAATGGATACATCGTTTGCCACCGTTCGCTTGCCGTAGGTTTTCACCAGGTGACGCGTGTACAAGGTGTTTCTCTCTTCCGAGAATTCAGGCACGTCGGCATCTCCTGCATTGGTGGTGATATATTGTTTTTTTAGCTCCATGATGATATCAAATTAGTTACAAAAGTACGAATTGTTTGTTGATTAGTCACTTTCCAAAAGAAAAAACTATGTTAAAAGCCGCTCTTTTGAACAAAAATGACTAATTTTGCGAAGGTTTTGCTATTTGTAAATCATTAAAAACGCAATTAAAGTGCTTTCTGTAAAAAGTGGATTAACTCATTTGGGGAGATATGTTCTCTTGATGGGACGGGTGCTTTCGCGTCCGGACAGGTGGAGAATGTTCCTGAAGCAGTATGTGACGGAGATGTACCAGCTGGGCTACAATTCGATTGGCATTGTGCTCATCATTTCCTTCTTCATTGGCGCTGTGATATGCCTTCAAATCAAGCTGAATATTCAAAGTCCGTGGATGCCTCGCATGGTGGTGGGCTACACGACTCGTGAAATTATGCTGCTGGAGTTCTCGTCAAGCATCATGTGCTTGATTCTTGCCGGCAAGGTCGGTTCGAACATCGCTTCTGAGATCGGAACGATGCGCATCACCCAGCAGATTGATGCGCTCGACATCATGGGCGTCAATTCGGCGAATTACCTGATACTTCCGAAGGTGCTGGGCTTGATGACCATCATGCCCATTCTTGTCACATTGAGCGTTGCTGCGGGCATCATTGGCGCTTATGCCACGTCGCTGCTGGGAACCACCACGGTGCCAGAGCTGACAGAAGGTTTTCGTTATGAGTTCAATCAGTGGTTCTTCTGGTGTGGAATGATTAAGGCGGTCGTGTATGCCTTCATCATCACCAGCGTTGCCGCCTACAAGGGTTATACAGTTGAAGGAGGAAGTGTTGAGGTCGGCGTCTCCAGCACCGATGCTGTTGTTACAAGCAGCATTTTAGTGCTGTTTTCCGACATTTTCCTCACCAATATCCTAACGTGACAAAGAGGCGTCGCAACCTTGTCAGTACCTCCGAAGAGGTACTCGAGTACCTGTACTGAGGTACTGCAGTACCTCTTCGGAGGTACTCAAGTGGAAGAGCGCCTGATTAAGAATAGAAAAAAACTATGATAAAAATAGAACATCTATATAAGAGTTTTGAGGACAAGGAAGTGCTCAAGGACATCAATGCCACGTTTAGCGATGGCGAGGTGAACCTCATCATCGGTCAGAGCGGAAGCGGAAAGACTGTGCTGATGAAGAATATTGTGGGGTTGCTCACTCCTACGCGTGGAAGCATCTATTACGATGACCGTGATTTTATATCACTGTCGAAGAAGGAGAAAATCCTGCTGAGGCGCGAGATGGGCATGATATTCCAGAGTGCGGCTCTGTTTGACTCGATGACGGTGCTCGACAATGTGATGTTTCCGCTCAATATGTTTTCCTATGCACCCTACGAAGACCGTAAGAAACGGGCGCTCAATTGCTTAGCACGTGTCAATCTGCAGGGGGCCGAAAACAAGTTCCCTGGCGAAATCTCTGGAGGAATGCAGAAACGTGTGGCTATTGCGCGCGCCATAGTGCTGGAACCTAAATATTTGTTCTGCGACGAGCCGAACTCAGGACTTGACCCGAAGACAAGCATCGTGATTGATGAACTCATTGCCGGCATCACGCACGAGGACAGGATAACCACCATCGTCAATACGCATGACATGAATTCAGTGATGGGCATAGGCGAGAACATCACCTTCATCTGTGAAGGAAGAGCAGAGTGGCGAGGCAGCAACAAGGAAATCATGGATGCGGCCAATAAAAAGCTGGAAGATTTCATCTTTGCCAGTGATATTCTTCGTCAGGCGAAAGAGTTGCATGATCAGCAAAAAGGACGTTAAAACATAAAAGATTCGATATTGAGCCATACCCCGAAAAGGCAAGCGAGCAAGCTGACTGCCTGGGAGAGTGGCTGAGGAACATAATGCGCCAGAAATGATTGTATGTATAGCAGAGAAACCAAGTGTGGCGCGTGACATAGCCAATGTGCTGGGAGCCAGAGAAATGAAGCAAGGCTACATTGAGGGCAACGGCTATCAAGTCACGTGGACGTTTGGCCATTTGTGTGAACTGAAAGAACCTGATGAATACAATCCTCGCTGGAAGCGTTGGGATTTGTGGGATTTGCCCATGATTCCTGCCCGATATGGAATCCGGCTGAAAGAGGATGAGGGGGTGAAGCGGCAGTTTGCCACCATCGAGAAATTGATGCAGAATGCTGACGGCATAGTCAACTGCGGTGATGCCGGGCAAGAAGGAGAGCTGATTCAGCGATGGGTCATGCAGAAGGCTGGGGCAAAATGTCCTGTCAAGCGTCTTTGGATTTCATCGCTGACCGAGGAGGCTATTCGTGAGGGGTTCAGTCAGTTGAAGGACCAAATAGAATACCAGTCGCTCTACGAGGCAGGACTTTGCCGTGCCATTGGAGACTGGACACTTGGCATGAATGCTACACGCCTCTACACCTTGAAATATGGACAGCAGAAGCAAGTGCTGTCTATCGGACGAGTGCAGACGCCTACTTTGGCGCTGATAGTGCGCCGGCAGCAGGAAATAGAGAGTTTTGTGCCCAAGCAGAGCTGGGTGCTCTCAACCCTTTATCGCGACACCAAATTTACTGCTATTGCGCATGATGAAGAGGCGGAGGCAGAAGATGCTGCCGAGGTGAAAGCAGCGGCAGAGCAAGGGAAGGTGATAAAGGGTAAAGGACCGATTTATAGGCAAATAGAATACTTGTTGGAGGAAGAGGGACGAGCAGTGCTCCATGCTATTGAGGAACAGCCTTTTGTGGTGACGGACATTCAGAAGAAGAAAGGGACAGAAGCGCCGCCTCGCCTCTACGACCTGACCTCGCTGCAAGTGGATTGCAACCGCAAGTTTGGCTATTCGGCTGAACAGACTTTGCAGCTCATTCAGAGCCTTTACGAAAAGAAATTCACAACCTATCCTCGTGTAGATACCACTTTCTTGAGCGATGACATTTATGCAAAGTGCCCTCAGACGCTTCGCGGCTTGCGGGGATATGAGCGTTTTACCCAGCCGTTGGAAGGGAAGCCGCTGCCCAAGTCGAAGAAGGTGTTTGATTCTTCCAAAGTGACCGATCACCATGCCATCATTCCTACAGGTGTGCCAGCCATCAGCCTGACAGATATGGAGCGTAGGGTTTATGACCTCGTCACCCGAGCCTTCATCGCCGTGTTTTATCCTGACTGCAAGTTTGAGACCACTACCGTGTTTGGCGAGGTGAAGCTAGAGGTGATGGACTCTGTGCTTTTCCGCACCAGCGGACGAGTCGTCTTAGAGGAAGGATGGAAAGTTATTTATAAGAAAAATGCATCGGAAAATGTTGAGGATGAGGAGAATGCTGCAGAAGATGACCATACCTTGCCAGTCTTCCAGAAAGGGGAGAGTGGAGCGCATCTGCCCATGCTCTCTGAGAAGTGGACGCAGCCGCCCAAACCTTATACGGAAGCCACGCTCCTTCGTGCGATGGAAACAGCGGGCAAATTTGTTGACAATGAAGAACTTCGTGATGCAATGAAGGAGAATGGCATAGGTAGGCCTTCCACTCGTGCCGCCATCATCGAAACGCTCTTTAAGCGCCGCTACATTCGCAAGGAGCGCAAGAACCTCATAGCCACTCCTACGGGTGTGGAGCTGATAGGTATCATCCGAGAAGAACTCCTCAAGAGTGCAGAGCTGACAGGAAGATGGGAGAAGAAGCTGCGTGAGATAGAGAAGAAGCAATATGATGCCCAGACCTTTATCGCCGAGCTCAAGCAGATGGTAACCGACATCATTGACACCGTCCGCAACGACCACACCAATCGGCAAGTGGCAGTCACGACCGAGGAAAACCTGAAGAAGAAGGTGAAAAAGGTTGCCCCAGCCAATGCTCCAGCCGGTTTCCAACCCAGTTCACGCGCTGGGCGAAGTTCAAAGCCTCGTAAAGCCCAGTCCCCGAAACCTAAAACCACCGAGGAGGTGAAAGCCGCCCACAACCCCGACGAGGTGATAGGCATGCCATGCCCTCTTTGCAAGGAAGGGCACATCATCAAGGGCAAAACAGCCTATGGCTGCTCCCGCTGGAAGGAAGGCTGCACTTATCGTCTCCCTTTTGACCAAGCATAATAACCTCAAAATCGGTGTGGGGCACACCGATGAATTAATGTGGGGCACATCGGCAAACCGGTGTGCCCCACATCGGTTTATTAACCTTGGCTCTATGCTGCCAATGAAAAAAGAAGAGTTGAATATGGGGGATTGGTAAAGTGTTGTAAAAGGTTTTTTAAGGATTTGTTGTGTTGTTTGGGAAAGTTTTGTACTTTTGTAACACTATAATAATCTATTAATTAAAATATCTTCTGACCGATTATGAATATGAAACGAATTGTACTTGCCTTTATCTTTGTCTTGTTGCCTTTCATCTGTCTCTTGGCACAGAAAACGGTTGTATGGGAAAATCCCGTTATAGGTTACACTTGTTATAATTACATCAGCATTACAAAGGTGGAGCTGGGTAAAGAAAAGACTTCGTTATATATGAGCATCATTTTCCCGTCAAATGCTTGGTTTCGTATTTCGTCTCAGAGTTTTCTTGAAACAAATGGGCAGCGTTATGCCATTACGGAAAGTGACAGTATCGAATTGGATAAGGAATCGTACACGCCTTCTGTAACATGGAAGAAAGATTTTGTGCTTCATTTTGAGCCTTTGCCAGAAGATACTGAGACTTTCGATTTTCGAGAGGGATTTGATAAAGACGGTTACTCTTTTTTCTACATCCACCCTCAAGGCTATCGGGTGCCTGAGTCGCCTGTTCCTGCTGACTTTTTAGAGGAACGTCTTGAAAAAGAGGTGTTTCAAGGACGTGTGTTTGGCGAGCAGCCTGCAACAGTTCACTTTAAAGCTTTGAATTACAAAAAAGGTATGAATGCTGAGATTGATGTGTCGTATTTTGACATCACCAATCCAAACTCCTCTAATGAAACGAAAATCTATTTGGATGATGAAGGTTGTGCTGATTTCAGTTGTGAGATTTATTACCCTATACGTTTGCAGTTTACAATGGGAACGACAATAGCAATACCTCGACTTGCACCAGGCGAGGAAGTGACTATTTTGATTGACATGTTGCGAGATGGGAATAAGGTAATAGGGTATAAGGGGTATCTTGCTCAACTAAATAAAGATACGGATTTGTTTCTTGCGAAGTATCTGGGACGAATGCCTAAATTTGCAAAGTTGTGCGAAAAACTCAAAACTGTTGGCGACATTGTTGTTTTGCATGATTCTATAATGTTGGCTTGCCAGAAATCGTTAAAAGATATCACGGAGATTTCAGATTACAGCAAGAAAAAGTATATAGATTATGAATTGAGATTCTTTAGTATAATAGCGGAGGAGTGTGATTCGTTGTTTCATACACAGGAGTTCCGTAATTATGTGTTCCGTACACGCCCAGAATGTTTCTATGGAGATGATGTGGATGTTTGTGCTGATTTCAAGGACGTTGCGTCACTTTTTGTCGGAACAGAGGAAAAGGGGTTCGGCCCAGATTTTTGCCGATTTGTTTATTCTATGTCAGAGCTGCGCAGCGGTATAACCAATCCTAAACCATTGATTGAAGATACAAATCTATCGCAACTCTACGATAAGGTAAAACGGGAAATTACGGAAAGTATCAATAGACGGAAAGATGGTTTGGACGAGAATATTCACTATATGGAATTGATAGATGTGGCTCCTGAAAACACTTTGCAATTTTTGCTTGACCGCAATAAAGGAAAGGTTATTATGCTTGATATGTGGGCAACGTGGTGCGGCCCTTGTCTGATGGGACATCAGAAATTGGCGGCAGTGAAAGAAGAATTAAAGGATAAGGATATTGTTTATATTTACGTCACTTCTTCCACATCTCCTTACGAAAAATGGAAAGAGATGACAGCGGATATTTCGGGTGAACACTATTATCTTTCTCCTGAACAATTTGATGCACTCGCCAGGCATTATAACTCGGGTGGAGGTGTGCCCGTTTATGCCATCTATAATACGAAGGGCGAGAGCGTTTTCCAGAGTTTGGGCTTCTCTACTGTCGAGCCGTTGAAAGCAGGACTGTTAAAAGCTCTGAAATAAAGATTACAATCAAGGCTTCATGCAATAATGAAGCCTTTTTTTCGTTTTTAATGATATGGGACGAATTTTATTCCACATATCTATATATGTCGTGCTTTTGATGCTGGTGGCGTGTAGCAATGAGGGTATCGCTTTTAAGAAAGCGGAACAGAGTTATGCCATTGGCGAGTATTATGCGGCATCTATCAACTACAAGAAGTCTTATTCACGCTGCTCGCCTAAGGAAAGAGACAAGCGAGCTGTGCGTGCATTCATGATGGGAGAGTGCTATCGTAGGATTGGTTATACTCAGAAAGCAATAGCTGCTTATCAGAATGCGATAAGGTACAACATACCAGATAGTTTGGCTTATCTTCACATCGCTCGGCAGCAGTTGAAGGCTGGGCAATACAAGCAAGCAGCGCAGAACTTTAACAAGTATCTTGAGTTTGATGCAGAGAGTGAACTGGCACGCAACGGATTGCTTTCTTGTGAGTTGGGGCCAAAGTGGAAGGCTGCTCCAAACTTGTATCAGGTAAAGAAAGAGGCGCTGTTCAATTCTCGCCGTTCCGATTATAGTCCGCTGCTTGTTGGCGAAGATGCTGACCAGCTGGTTCTTTCTTCCACGCGTAAGGAGTCGGAAGGTGATGATATTTCAGGTATTACGGGAACGAAGTTTGGCGACTTGTTTTTCTCGAAAAAGAATGAACAAGGCAAGTGGCAGGCAGTTGATGCAATAGGGGGAGAAGTGAATACGGTGTATGACGAGGGAGCGCCTTGCCTGAGTCCTGATGGAAAGACCATGTATTTCACTCGCTGTTCCAGCGACCCCGACTATCCGCGTTATGCCGAGATATGGAAGTCGCAGCGCAGCGATGCCTCATGGAGCAAGCCAACAAAGTGTGAGATTACGCGTGATACGTTGACTTCGTACGCTCATCCTGCTGTGAGTCCCGATGGGCAGTGGCTGTATTTCGTCAGTGATATGCCTGGCGGGGAGGGAGGCTTGGATATTTGGCGAACTCGCATTCTCGACAGTGGATTCGCTGGAATGGAGAATGTCGGCAGACCTATCAATACAGCAGGCGACGAGATGTTCCCTTCGTTCCGTCCTAATGGAGACCTTTATTTCTCTTCCGATGGCCATCCCGGCATGGGCGGATTGGACATCTTCATTGCTCGCGAGGATTCCGTTCTGGGAACGACTGTGGAGAACCAGCAATATCCGCTCAATTCTTCAGCCGACGACTTTGGCATGACTTTTGAGAATGTGCATAATAGGGGCTTTTTCAGTTCCTCCCGTAACGACGGAAAGGGATGGGAGCATATCTTTTCGTTTGAATGTCCTGAAATCATACAGACGGTGACAGGATGGGTCTATGAGAAAGATGGCTATGAGCTGCCTGAGGCGCTCGTTTATATGGTGGGCAATGATGGGACGAACCTGAAGCTTTCTGTGAAGGGTGACGGCTCTTTCACTCAGGTACTGAAGCCTGGCGTTGACTATGTGCTGCTGGGCACTTGCAAGGGATATTTGAATGTGAAGAATGATATTCGTGTGGAGCAGGCGGAGGAAAGCGAAGAGTATACGCTGCAGTTTCCTTTGCCGCCTATCAATGTGCCTGTGCTGATTGACAATATCTTTTATGAGTTTGACCGTGCTGACCTCACTCCTGAATCGACTGAGGCGCTTGACAAGCTCGTAGGGATGATGAACGAGAATCCTAACATTACAATAGAGCTTTCGGCCCATTGCGATTATCGAGGGAATGACGCTTATAACCAGCGGCTTTCGCAGCGCCGCGCTGAATCGGTAGTCCGCTATCTTATCCAGCATGGTATTGCAGAGGACCGTTTGACGGCTGTCGGCTATGGAGAATCAAGGCCTAAGGTGATTACTAAGAAACTGGCGGAAACGCTTCTTGCCTCAGATTCGGTGAAGGTTGAAGTGCAGGAGAATGATACATTGACGGAGGACTACATCCTTGCTGTTGACGATGAGGAGCAGCAGGAGGTTCTTCATGCGCTGAACAGGCGTACAGAGTTCCGTGTCCTTCGCACGACGTATGGCACAACGCTGAACGAATATAAGCCAGAGGAGGAAGAGAAGAAGGCTGCTGCTAAACGCGAAGAGGAAGAGATGGACGAGGAAGAGAACTTTATTTTCTGACGGGCACGAAAGTTTCATTGAAACAAACAAAAGAGATGCGGCTTGCATCAGGTGTGACGGCTTGAAGCCGATTGCTTAACCTGATGCGAGCCGCATCATTTTGTATGTGAGAGGGCTTATTCTGCAGCCTCTTCCATATCTTCTCCGAGATAAGTGTATTGGAAATTGGAGCTTTTAGCCGAAGGAAACTGTGAGCGGCTGTCTACTTCAGGACGATTCCGCAGGTGGTCTGTAATGCGGTTGTAGGCATCCATTGCGCTGTTGGCTTTCAGCTTGACGCGGAAGCGCGTGTCGGCGTATTTGCATTTTCCTGTTTCTGGAATTGTGATGACGCGCTTGAAGAGCAGGCTTGCGTCCCACCATCCAATTTTTTCTTCATTCAGTGCATCGATGACGCTCTTCTTGTGTTCTGCCATGCTGTTGATGCGGTCTGACTTCTGCTCTTTTCGGATCGCCTCTTCTTCCTTGAACTTTTCCAAAGTCTCTGCTTCCGTCTTGAGGAAAAGCACATAATTAGAGTAGCTGACCTTGAGTCGGAAGGGGTATAAGTTGGAAGAGTTCAGAAACGTGATGATGCGAGCAGCAGCGTTGCTCTCTAATTTGATTTCGCCAATGCTGGCAATGAAATCAAGGGCTTCTTCAACTGTTTTGGCTAAGAATTCGTGATCGAAATATCTAACGTATAAGTTCATTTGTGTTCTTTTGTTTTTCTGTTTGCAAAGTTAAGGATAAATTGGGAAATAGTGGGCAGAATCCCCAATTTATTTTTCGAAATAGGGCAAAACAATGGGCTAATCAATTCCCTGATGCAGGTATCTGAACACCAGCCTTTTTTATTCGCCATTCAGCAGGGTAGAGGTTGTTGGCGCGGTTGCCTATGTTCTTGGCAAAACCGAGGGGGTGGTCCTGATAGGTGATGAGCACATAGCCTCGTGGCGCTGTTTCTGACAATTGCAGGCTTTCGCTGCGCAGATAAGCGATGGCTTGTTGCAGCGTCACGTCTTCAGCAGGAAAAGCCTGTCTGTTGAGGCTTTGGCTCATGGCGAGGCTTTGGCACGGCTGCAGGCTCTTGCCTTTCAGAGTGGCCATTCCTATACCCGCATGGATGACTTTCAGCGTGGCTTTTGCCAATTGCAGCAGGTCTATGAATGGAGTGGGGAAGGCCTGATAGGTCCCGTTCTCCTCTGTGAACGTGAACGCTTGGCTGTCGGTCAGCCAATTTTGAAGTTCCGCAGGAATCTTTGCCGTAGGCTTGCCTTTCTTGTTCCCTTTCTCTTTCTTCTTTCTTCCCCTTTCAGATTCAGAACTCTCCGATGTCTTTCTGAGTACGCTGATGAAGAATCCCTCGCCTTTGTTCTTGTGGGGGTAGAAGTGTGTGTTCTTGTCCGTCAGGTTCCACTCGGGCATGGGGTTGCATGGCAATGCTTCTGCTCCCAGTGTCTGGAGCATCCATTCCACATTCTCTTCGTTTTCCTTCTGATTGTAGGTGCAGGTGCTATAGATGAAGATGCCTCCCTCTTTCAGTGTGTGCCAGATGTTGCTCACAATGTCGCGCTGCCGCTTTCTGCAGGCCTCCACATTGGCGAGGCTCCATTCCTCAATGCTGGCAGGGTCTTTCCTGAACATGCCTTCTCCTGAGCACGGTGCATCGCAGATGATGAGGTCGAACACTCCTCCAAAGGCGTGAAAGTCTTCGGCATAGTTGCTGGTGACAATGCAGTTCGGATTCCCCCATTTTGTTATGTTTTCAGCCAAGATGCTGGCTCTCTGCCTGATGGCTTCATTGGCTACGAGCAGTGAGCCTTCGGGCAGTTGTGATAAAGCCAAAGTGGACTTGCCGCCAGGAGCAGCGCACATGTCAAGCGCCACGACGGGCTTGTCTATGTACTGCCGTAGCACATGTGACAAGAACATCGACGATGCCTCTTGCACATAGTAGCAACCAGCGTGGAAGAGTGGGTCGAAGGTGAACTGCGGGCGTTCTTTCAGGTAAAAGCCGCCAGCACACCAAGGCACACCTTCTGCATATTGCAGCGTCTCAAGTTCAGATTGTTCTGCCTTTTCCTGGTTCAGTCGTATGCTGGTAGGCGCAGGCAAAGAAAGCGCCTCAGACAGGCGGTCGTACTCCTCCTGGCCGAGGTGTGCAGCGATGGATTGCTCAAAGTCGCAAGGCAGATTCATTGCTTCCTTTCCAAGTTTACAAATGCATATCGTTGTGCATGCTTCTCATCCACATCATGCTCTTCTCTGAAGACCTCAACCCATTCATCTTCTTCGATTTCCGGGAAGAAAGTATCTGCATTCTCGGGCGTGTCGTAGATGTAGGTCAGGCACAGGCGGTGAGCCTTTGGCAGAGCCTCTTGATAGACTGAAGCGCCGCCGATGATGTACACGTCTCCCTTGCATGAAGCCAGCGCCTCTTCCAGATTTGGATAGCGTTCTGCTCCTGGGAAGTCTTCCGCTTTCCCATTTCGAGAAAGCACGATGTTGCGGCGGTTGGGCAATGCACCTTTAGGCAGGCTTTCAAATGTGCGTCTGCCCATGATGATGGTGTTGCCAGTTGTCAGCGCCTTGAATCTCTTCAAGTCGTTAGGCAGCCAATAAATCAGTTTGTTCTCCATGCCGATAGCTCTGTTCTCGGCAATAGCCACTATTATTGATATCATCTTAAAAATCTGTTGGGGTATGAAAATAGCCTGGCGCGTGGGCTGGTTATACGCTTACCGTTGCTTTGATGTGAGGATGCGGGTCATAATCAACCAGTTCGAAATCCTCGTATTGGAAATCAAAGATGCTTTTCACATCAGGGTTGATTTTCATCCTCGGCAGTTGGCGCGGCTCGCGCGTCAGCTGCAATCTTGCCTGCTCAAGGTGGTCGAGATAGAGATGCGTGTCGCCGGTCGTATAGACAAAGTCGCCAGGCTTCAGGTCACACACTTGTGCCACCATCATGGTCAGCAGCGCATAGGAGGCGATGTTGAACGGAACGCCAAGAAACGTGTCGGCACTGCGCTGGTAAAGCTGGCAGCTCAGTCGTCCGTCTGCTACGTAGAACTGGAACAGGATATGGCAAGGCGGCAGGTTCATGTTGTCAATGTCAGCCACATTCCATGCCGACACAAGCAGGCGGCGCGAGTTGGGGTTGTTCTTGATTTGGTCAATCACCTCGCTGATTTGGTCAACATGCCCTCCTTGATAGTCAGGCCAGCTGCGCCACTGGTAGCCATAGATGTGCCCCAGGTTGCCATCCTCATCAGCCCACTCGTTCCAAATGCGCACGCCACGTTCTTGCAGCCATTTGGCATTTGTGTTGCCTTGCAAGAACCACAGCAGCTCATAGATGATAGACTTGAGGTGCAGTTTCTTGGTGGTAAGCAGGGGAAAACCCTCTTCCAGATTGAAGCGCATTTGATTGCCAAACACCGAGAGGGTGCCGGTTCCCGTACGGTCACCTTTTTGTGTTCCCTCTGTCAAGATGCGGTTGAGCAGATTGAGATATTGTTTCATTGTTCTTTCCTGTTTGATTCTGTTTGCAAAGATAATGTAAATTAGACGAAGAAAAAAATAATCGCCCTGTTTTATTGTCATGCACCCTGTCTTATGTTATCAGTTATTCGTGTGTTCCTATACTTCAACACCGTGTACTAAATATTTAAAAGGCTCGCTTCATAATATTAGGAACACGGTGTCGTAAATAACAGGAACACCGCGTGCACTTGCAGAAGAAGGCTTTCCTCTAGTCGCAGAACTCGCTAGCAGAAGTAAAAGTACTGTGCTGCCGATGCCGAATTCATGTGGAACGAAATGCTGACTTTACCCCAAAACAAAAAGAGCGGTCCTTGAAAGGAACCGCTCTTTTCTGTATTGTTGAATTTGTTTTATTGCTTTTTGTTAGCAGAGTAAACAATCTTCAGTGCATAAGACTTACGGAGTACTTGCTTCACGTCTGTGATGATACCCATTGGAGTGTTTTGGTCACACTTCAGTGAGATTGTGTAGAAAGGCTTGTCTGCCTCAGGGAGTTCACCACGGTCGGAGGTTACGAAGTCTTGTACTTCTGGCACTTCAGCATACTTGTCGTTGAGCTGGATACGGTGTCCTGTACCATACTGTGCTCTCAGCGCATCGGTTGGACGACCGATATAGATGAACGATGTACATGACTTGCGGGCAAGCTTTTCAAGCTGAGTACCAACTGGTCTTTCAAACTTCACCTTCAGTGTTACTTCACGCATGGTTGTTACCATCATGAAGAAGAACAGAATGGTGAAAATCAAGTCAGGGAGTGACGAGGTGTTCAACTCGGGCATTTCCCTGCTGCCGTTTTTGTTAAATCTACTCATTATTGCTGTCCTCCATATTTCTTTGGCTCAGCCTCTGAAATCTTCTGTGGGTAAATTTCGCGGATGGCTTTCTGCTGGTCTGCTTTCAGATACATGTAGCGGCAACCAAATTCTTCCTTTGAGATTTCGTCACGAAGTTCATTGTAGGCTGCAACAAGCTCGTCCTGTACTTCGAAGTAAACTCCGTAGTCAGTACCGCGGTCTGTCTGAACTGAGATAACGTGGTCTTTGGTAACCATCATTGTCTTTCCTAAGCCTTTAATTTTCTTAGGTGAAAGCTCAGGCAGATTGGGCTTGTTCTCTGGGTTCTTGATAAACTCTTTAGCTCTCTCCTTCACATCTGTAAGTGTTGCAGGATCGTCGCCAATCATGATTTCATTGTCCTTGTTGATACGAATGTTAAGGATGTTGCGTTCCTTTACCTTCATTTCATTGGTCAATGTTTCATCCTCTGGTGGTTTTGGCAGTGTACGCGCAAGACCCTGGTCGGTGTCCATTGATGTTGTTACAAGGAAGAAGATGAGCAATATGAATGAGATATCCGCTGTTGAACTGGTGTTCAGTCCTGGCATTTTTCTTTTCTTTCCCATATTATTTGCTCTGAGTTAAAGGTTTACTTCTTATTTGTTGCCATGCTGAAGGCTGTTACAAGAACAGTCGCAATAGTCAGAATCAAGATGGATACCATTGAAGTCTCGGTGATGATGGTAGCTGTTGCGTCGCTCCACTCTTTTCCGTTAACGAGAAGAACCTCGTCTTTGTTGATAATGCCAGCAATGATACCTGCTACAAGTGATACAGCAAAAGTTCCCCATGCAATAAGACCTGTCTTGCCAAGGAAGCCTTTCTCTTCATGCTTAGATTTGTTGCTGCCATTCACGAAGCCATAGATGACGGCTGCTGTTGCTGCAACTGCTGTTGCGATGATGAGAATGTAAGTCCAGCAGAGAAGAAGGTCTGTGAGCTGTGGGTCAACGAATGTAGGATTCTCCTCGTAAGGAGTGTCATAGCCAATAAGAAGGAAGAGGGCAGTGACTACGATAGAGATGCCAATGAGAGTCCAAAGAACAATCTTTGAAATCTTCTCAACCTTTTCTTGGGCGCTTATTATCTGTGTATTTCCCATTTTTTTAATCTCCTTTTTAATGTAAATAATTAGTTGGTGACTGAATCGAATCGTCCTCTAATTACTTCTTGTTGCTGTACTTTGCAACGATGTCAAGGAGAGAAATGGTAGAGTCTTCCATCTTAGCTGTAAGACCTTCGATTTCAGCGAGAATGTAGTTGTAGAACACCTGAAGGATGAGGGCTACGACGATACCGAAGATGGTTGTCAAGAGGGCAACCTTCATACCACCTGCAACGACTGTTGGAGAGATGTCACCTGCAGCCTGGATGTCGTCGAACGCCTGAACCATACCAATCACAGTACCCAAGAATCCGAGAGATGGAGCCATGGCGATGAAGAGTGTGATCCAAGAGCAGCCGCTTTCAAGCTTAGAAGCCTGTACTGCACCGTAAGCAACAACTGACTTTTCTACTGCGTCAACACCATCGTTGAGACGGATGAGACCCTGGTAGTAGATTGAAGCGATAGGACCGCGAGTGTCGCGTGCGATTGCCTTTGCTGCTTCAAGGTCATTCTTCTTGATGAGAGCTTCTTCGATGTCCTCGATGAATTTTACTGTGTTAATCTTAGAAAGAGCGAGGTAGATGATACGCTCGATACAGAATGCAAGACCGAGGATGAGGGCGATAGCTACGATAGCCATGAAGCCTGCGTCACCTTCGATGAACTTTGTCTTGATGTCCTTGTACATGCCTGTCTCAACTGGCTCAGATTCTTCTACAACTGGAGCTTCTTCTGCTACAGAGTCTGCAGCCAAAGAGTCTGCTGCTACAGAATCAACCTGCTCGGTTGCAGCTGCGTCTGCTGCTTCTTCCTGAGCTGAAACTGACTGTGTCATACCGAATGTAAACACACCCATTAATGCAATGATTGCAAATACTTTTTTCATTGTGTTGAAAATTTTAAGATTAATAAATTATTTAATTTCTTTTTCTTTCTATTTGTTGTTTGTGGCTGTTGCAGCCGGTGCGGAGAGAGGGGGATTCGAACCCCCGAAACGCTTTTGACGTTTACACGCTTTCCAGGCGTGCCTCTTCAGCCACTCGAGCATCTCTCCTCGGTCAAAACAGGGACTTTTACCCTTGTGAATACGGCAGTTCTCGTAAGTACTTACAGCCTTACACCCATAATTCGACACAAAAATAACTATTTTTTTCTTATCATTTCTATTAAATGTACGGAAACTTTTAATTTTTAGTAAAAAAAGTTGCTTTTTTGAAAACTTTCAAGGCATTTTCAGTCGTTTGAAGCACAATTTCAGGAAAATCTTTGCTGTAGATGTCTGCCAGAGCTTCTGCGACGTGTTTGACGTATGCGCTTTCGTTTCTTTTCCCGCGATTGGGGACGGGCGCCATGTAGGGCGAGTCCGTTTCGAGGACTATTCGTGAGAGCGGAATGGCGTTCTTCACGACTTCTTTCAGTGTGGACTTTTTGAATGTCAGAACGCCGCCGATTCCAAGCATAAAGTTGGGAAATGACAGCAGGTCGCGTGCTTCTTCCTCTGTGCCTGTGAAGCAATGGAAAACTCCGCAGAGATTTCTGTCGCGGTACTTTTCCATGATGTTCATCATCTCTGCATGAGCGTTTCGAGTGTGTATTACTAAAGGAAGCCCATAGCGGTCGGCCCAGTCAATCTGACGCTCAAATGCTTCTATCTGTTCTGCCTTGTGGGTGTCGTCCCAATAGAAGTCGAGTCCGACTTCGCCTATGGCGATGATGGGTGGCTGCGTGTCAGATGAGTTTGTTTCGTGCTCGGCTTTTAGGGCTGTCTGCAGGAGCTGTTCCATCTGATTCAGCGCATGGTGATAGTCTTCATCCATGATGTTCTCGGGATGAAGGCCCACCATGGGATATAGATACCCGGCGTGCGCTTGGCAGACTTTGAATAGGTTGGGGGTGTCTTTCAGGCAGATGGCAGGAATGAAGATTTTCTTTACTCCTGCATCTTTTGCCCTTTGGATGACTTCTTCTAAGTCTTCTGCAAATTCGTTCCCGTCAAGATGTGAGTGGGTGTCAATCATAAGGCTGAATCTGCTAATATCTCCGGCCGAGAAGGGTGTTGGCGAAGAGGCGCAGCTCGGCTTTCTTCTCGTCTGCAACCTTTACTTTGTCGAGGCTCTGCAGCGCGATGTCGAAGAGTTGCTCTATTTTTTGCTGAGCCAGTTTGTCGATGCCTAGAATATTATATATATGTGTAATGGCTGCGATTTTCTTGTCGCTGTCGAATGTTTCAGCCAGTATCCATTTGTCGAGCTCGGCTTTCTGCTCAGGATTGGCTTTCTGGTATGCGTTGATGAGCATGAAGGTTTTTTTGTTGACAACGATGTCTCCGCCAAGCTTCTTCTTGAATTCTTCGGGATTGCCATAAACGTCCAGCAGGTCGTCTTGCAGCTGGAATGCTAATCCCATTTTTTCTCCGAAAGTGTAGAGGTTTTGTACGTCTTCTTCATCTGCTCCACCTAACAAGGCGCCTATTTTTAGAGCGTATCCGAGCAGCAGGGAGGTCTTGAGTCGAATCATTTCCATGTATTCGTCCTCTGTCACATCGTTCCTGCTTTCAAAGTCGATGTCATACTGCTGCCCTTCGCATACTCCAAGGGTGGCATCGATGAAGGCGGTGAGTGCTGCTTCATTGCTGATGCCTTGGTTGAAGAGTTGGTACGCCATGATGAGCATCGTGTCGCCAGAGAGTATGGCGGTGTTGTCATTCCACTTCTTGTGTACGGTTGGATTGCCGCGGCGCATGTCGCTCTTGTCCATCAGATCGTCGTGCAGCAAGGTGAAGTTGTGGTAGGTTTCAAGTGCTAATGCGTTGTTCATGATGGCTTGCACGTCATCTTTATAGAGGTTGTACCCTAACAGCATGAGCAGGGGGCGTATGCGTTTGCCGCCAATAGACAGGATGTAGCGTATGGGGGCGTAAAGGTTTTGGGGCTCAGTGTTGTACTGAATCTTGTCAACCTCAGAATTGATTCTTTCGGTGAGTTCGGCGATAGTGTACATATAATAAGAAAGCGTAGCTATGTGTTTATAAAAATGCCGCACAGCAGGTGTGTGTTGTGCGGCATAGGATATGGTATTTGCTGTTATTGTTATTGCAAGCGGAATGTCACAGGGAGTGTGAATCGTACACGTACTGTTTTACCGCGCTGACGACCAGGAGTCCATTTTGGCATGGCCTGAACTACGCGCATTGCTTCCTTGTCAAGTGATGGGTCAACGGAACGGATGACCTTTGGATCAACGATAGAACCGTCCTTGTTTACCACAAACTGTACAATAACACGTCCTTGAATACCATTGTCTTGTGCAACAGAAGGATACTTCAGGTTCTTCTTGAGGTATTCCATCAGTGCTTCATCGCCTCCAGGGAATGCTGGGTTCTGTTCTACAACTTCGAAGATCTGACCTTCGTCGTTACCTTCTTGAACTGGTGCAGGAGGACCGACCATAACTGGACCTGTTGGTGCTGTTGGGCCAGTAATTGCCTCTGTTGTTGCTTCTGATGATTCAATTTCTTCTTCAACAAGCTCAGTCTCGTTGTCTACGATTTCAAGAATTTCAGGAACCTTTGGAGCCTCTGCTGGTGGAGGTGGAGCAGTTTGGAAGATAGGCTGTGTGATAGGGATAATTTCCTCTTCAGAAACGAAAGGAGTTGTTGCGTAGATTACATCTGTCTCCTTGTACTCTCGAGTCGTGTACTCAAAGCAGGCGAACATGGCAGCAAGCGCTACGATGTATCCAATCAGCAAGCCGGTGCTTTTCTCACCTTCGAGGTCTGCTTTTTTTGATTTTTTTACTTCCATAGATTATATTTATTTTTTAGTTATTTCCAAGTGCTTAAACTCTAAAAGGCACACCTATTCCTTATGGATTGGTGTACTTTCTCCTTGTTTTGTGGCAAAAGTAATACTTTTTTTTGATTTGTAAACTACAAAAGAGTTTTTTTTTGTCAAAATGCACCTTTTTTTTCTCTGAAGTATCTGTTCATGCAGGATTTTGGGCTTACTCGTCATCCATGAAGCTTTTGGCGTGTGAAATGAAGGATTTCCCAATTTGCATTGACCTCTTCCCCTCGTTGGCTCTTTCTTCGATAGCTGCTTCTATGAGGTCATCTTCTGTTACAGCTTCGGGGGTAGCTTCTTCTTGGTCTTCTTCCATGAACATGCTGATGCTGGATTTTACTTTCTGTGAAGTGTTGGCGATAGCTCCTTTGATTCCTCCGTTTCTGCGGAATGCTTGGTAAGAGCGTTTCCTCTTAAGCCGATATAGTTTGATGCCGCGTTTCCATAGCCTCAACCGATGGTATAGGGCAAAGTAGCCTTTGGCGGTCAGAATACAGATTTTTCTGAAAGTTGTTCGTAAATGAAAGAGGCCCTGGATGGTGGCTTTTGTCCCGATAGCAATGCCGCGTATGGTGGCTTTTGTGGCTGTTTTTACCCCTTTCCAGCCAGCTTTGATACTCGCTTTAATGCCTTTCTTTGCTTGTTTGCGGACTTCCTGTACCCATTTAGAGAGTAGGGTGTATGCTGCTCTTTGTTTGGCTTTGATGTCTGCTACTTTTTCTTGGGTGTCGTTATCATGCCACCATTCGTCTAACCGTATCCAGCCTTTTTTTATAGTTTGTATGCACCACCATACGCTTTTAACGGCTTTCTTGAAAAGCCAAATAGCTATTCGCCACAGGAGGACTAAGAATAGTCTTACTAGTTCCTGGGCTAGCTGATATAAGCTGTCTCGTGTATATCCTTCTTTTCCGTTTGGTTTTTCTAGGTCTCTCATAGAGGCTGTTGGCTATTTTGTGTTTTGGGGCAATAGGAGGTGGGTCGATGTGGTGTTTTATTGGTGAGTTAGCAGCAATGTTGCTAAGATGATGAAGATGAGTCCTGTCACGATGTTAAGCCCTTGTTGGAAACGCTCGAAGCTTTTGCTGATGCTTTGGGCTTTGTTGAAGGCTTTTTTCATGACCCATCCGATGAAGATGGTTGGTATGCTTGCAGACAAGCCGAAAATGATGGGTATGATTGCACCTGTACTGCTTGACAAGCTTAAGGGAATCATCATTCCGAAATAGAAGATGGCGCTTTCTGGACAGAATGCCAAAGCCAATGTTGAGCCTAGTACAAAGGAGCCCCAAGGTGCATTCCGCTTGATGATTTTACCGCTGTTATGACATTTCTCTCCGTCATGCTGGTGACGATGAAATGCTCTGAAAATAAGGTATAGACCAATAGGTATGAGTATGTATGGAATGCCAGCCTCTGCCAAAGAGAGTGTGTGCTGCAAGGAACTGACGTTTTTACCACCACCAATTAAGCACATGGTTATCCAGCCTAATAAAGTGTAGGTGGTCGCTCTTCCTGTAGCGAAAGCGATGGCATTGGGAAATCCTTTTCCTTTTTTACATTCGTATGCTAAAGCTGATGTGCAGATGGCTAATTGGCAAGGATTCAGAGCAACAAGCAACCCTAGCGTGAAAGCAGCTATTAAAGGAAGGTCGGTAGACTGCGACAGGCGGCTTAGTATGTCGTCTAGCTCTAACTGCATAGAAGCAAGATGATGACTTGGGCTGTGATGATGCGCAGGAACATGGATAGCGGGTATACGGTTGAGTAACCGACAGATGGTATGCCGTTATTGGCTATCGCCGTACTGAAAGCCAGTGCCGGAGGGTCGGTTGTTGCGCCGCTCATAATGCCCATAAGAAGGAAAAAGTTCATTTTCCATTTGATGCGGGCGAAAATGGCCATGACGAGCAATGGAATGGTGGTGATGAGGAATCCTATCCAGACGTAGTGCACGCCACCATTCATGACTGTATCAACGAAGTTCCCACCAGCCTTGATGCCCACGCTGGCAAGGAAAAGTACCAATCCTATGTCTCGAATCATCAACGAGGCTGAGTTCGTTGTGTAAGCTACCAGTTTCAGTTTGTATCCGAATCGACCAAGCAGGATTGCGATAACGAGAGGACCGCCAGCCAAGCCTAATTTGACGGGCATGGACATTCCAGGTATTTCGATAGGAAGCATACCGAAGATAATTCCGACGAGAATGCCTACAAAGAGGGTCAAGAGGTTGGGTTTGTCTAGTTGCTGCTTCTTGTCACCAATCTTGTTGGCAAAACGATCAACGGCGTCCTCAGGACCAACGACTGTAAGGATGTCTCCTACTTGGAGTATGACGTTAGGGTTGGCGAACAATTCAATACCAGAACGATACAGGCGAGTGACATTGACTCCATACATGGAACTGGGGTGTAGGCTGCCAAGTGTCTTTCCGTTAATGCTGTCTTTGGTCACAGTGTGCTTTCTTGACACCATGGGTACATCTTGTTCGTCCCATTCCACTTCAACTTCAGGACCGATGAAGGCGATGATAGCTGCAGCATCTTCTTCTGCGCAGACAATGTAGAGTTTGTCATCTACATTCAAGCGTGTTTCTTTGTTGGGTACGATGACATGACCATTGTGGAGCATTCGTGAGCAGACAAAAGCTCGTCCTATGAAGCCTCTGACTTGCAGAATTGTTTTATCGGCAATGGCGGGATTGAAGACTTCGACAGTCATCAGATGTGGCTTAACAGCTTCTTGATTGTTCTTCTTGTTGAAATGCTCTTCCTCTGCCTTAAAATTAATTTTGAAGATGGCTCTAATCAGTATAATGCTACAAATGATGCCTACTACGCCCAAGGGGTAGGCGCAGGCGTATCCGTTAGCAATGACGGGAACTCCGTCCGCAAAAGGCTTAATCTGGTTTATTTGCTCCAGGGCCGCATTAGCGGCACCTAATCCAGGAGTGTTGGTCACTGCACCACATAGGGTGCCAACCATCATGGGCAGATTGTCAACAGCTGGAATGAAATTGCGCAATCCGTAATAGATGACGAGCATTACAGCAATATTAAGGGTCACAACGCCTGCTGCAATGCCATTGGCTTTGAGTCCTCCTTGCTTTAAGGATGTGAAGAAAGATGGGCCTACTTGTAGGCCGATGCTGAAGACGAACAGGATGAGACCAAAGTCTTGGATAAAATTGATGACTGCAATGTTTTCTTTTATGCCACCGCGCATCAGCAAGTCGCCCGCTAAGATTCCGATGAAGAGAATCCAAGTTACACCGAGGGAAATGCCGCCAATTTTGATTTTATTGCCTAAAAAGACTCCGAAAGATATGACAATGGCATACAATATGACAGTGTGCGCTACGCCACCGCCCGATGTGAATAACTCTACCAACCAATCCATTTTATTAATGAATATAGACCAATAAAATGCGTACCGTCTTTTATGAAGTATACCTAAAAATCAATATGCCCCACATCGACTCATCGGTGTGGGGCATATTGTTATTAGTCACAACCGCGCATGATACGTGTTACTTATTTTTATGCAAAGTTATTACTTTTTTTCTGTATTAACGTTCTTTGCGGTGAAATTTTCTACAAATTCAGTATGGAAATCTGTTTTCTTTGCCTTGATGTTCAGATTCTCGAAGGTGAAGTTGCTAAGATGGTACTGATCTTCTTGTTGTTTTACGTTGAAGAATACGTCACAGTCGAAGGTGATGTTTCTCATGGTGATGTGATCGGAATATGACATCGGGATGGTAGCTCTTCCTTTTAAATCGTAGAATTGAGTCCAAGGAGCAATGAGTATGAAATTTTTTCCGTTTCCTTCTATGTCTTCAACTGTCACGTATTCATATTGTTGTGGTGTGTCAGGACGCATCTTTAGCCACAGCAGATTGTTTGCTTGGTTTACTTTGATACGCCTTAGGATGATGTTGTGGTCGAATACGGATTCGCTTCCCAAAGTCAAACAGCCATGGCAGAACCCGTATTCGCAATCCTCTATGATGATATTTGAATTGGCTCCGTTTCCGATGACTTCAGGATACTTGCTGATGTCTATGTCATCGTAAGAGGTTCGCCAATAGTCGGCATAAGGACCTTTCCCGCCTTTAATGGCAATAGCGTCATCGTTGACGCTCATGTAGCAGTCTTTTACCAGCACGTTCTTTACTACGTCTAGGTCTATCGCATCAGTACTTGGTGCTTTGACTGGTTGGGCTGGTGAGTAGATGTGAAGGCGAAGGAGTTTCACGTTTTCGCTATTATAAATATGTGTGGTCCAAAAAGCTGAATTTTGAAGTTTTACTCCATCTATCTGTACATTTTTGCAATTGCTCACATAGACAAGTCGAGGACGCTGTTCGTCTTTGTTAGTGCATTTAGGATTCCAAGTCCGGCGTTCCCAGAAATGTTTCCAAAACGTATAGCCATTGCCATCTATCGTGCCTTTCCCTGAGATTGTGAATCCGTCAATTCCATCAGCATTGATAAGAGCCGAATAATAGAGGCACGTTTCTCCTTCTATTCGGGTCTTGAGGATAGGGTAGTCGCTTGGATTATTGCTGCCCATCAGTACACCTCCATCGTATAAGTGCAGATGTACCCCCTGCTTGAAAAATAACGCTCCAGTCATGTAGGTTCCTTCAGGTACTACGACAACACCTCCTCCGGAGGAAGCAATATCGTCAATGAGTTTCTGCAATTTCTCCGTATGAAGTTTTCCGTCATTAACTATCCCGTAGTCTGTGATGCGGTATTGTTTCCCTAATTTCTCGATATCAACGGGTGTGGTTTCCCTGAACCATTCGCCTATTTCCGTCCCGTCGGGCCAGAGCTCCTTTTTTGCAAAAGATGGTATGCACAAAAGCGTGCATACCATTAATGATAAAATTCTGAAGTTCATTCTATTTAATGTAAATCTTTTGGGTCGTTCCATTGTTATAGCGGATGATGTTGAAACCTTTTTGTGTCTTTGGCAAGCGTATGCCATCTATTGTATATATGCCTGTGACCGATTTTCCCGTTCTGTCTTCTTGGGCTACCGACTCTATATTTGTGGAGATTGCTGCATTTCTGTATGCCTCCAGCTCGTCTTCGCTGATGATAATCCATTGCTGATTAGTCGCTTTGTCGCTGTAATCAAATGCGGTTTGATTGATGGAGCCATATCCAGTTATCTTTCCGCATGTATTGGCTTTCATTGATTTGAAATCAGCTTTGTTGAAAGTCCAGGTGAACCAGAATCCGTGTGTTGTCAGTTTGCTGCTGCCAGCCCCAATCGTTACGTCTGTACGGTCAGGCATCAGTTGGAAACGTTCATTTGTTCCAGGGCTTGACGTACTCTTCAGCGATACATTCGAGTTGCTGGTGTTATGGGTGAGATACTTGCCTGATGCTGCATTCTTGAACATGTAATAGCCTGATTGCGGGTTAAATTCTATATACCATGCTGCAGAATCGTTGATGGCTTCATCTGTCAGATTGGGCTTCCATGCAACGGCTGTGCTGGAACGCTGATACAGGACTCCTTCTCCCAATCCACATTCAGCATTCTTGTTCATAAGATAATACTTTTTGGAGTCATCAAAATTATATGTATAGCCGGGAATGCCATTGTTTTCTGTTACCCACCACTGGCTTGATGTTGGGTCTAGTCCGTCAATGAACAGCCCGTAAAGGAGAATGCATCCGCCGATGTACTGCAGTTCTAGATGCTTATCTGTACTTGAACCATTGACAAACCAATCGTATGTGGCCTTCTCACCCCATCCGTGGGTTCCATCTCCTACCATGACATATTCGTCGTTTCCTTCTTTGTTTTCAAGGAACTGATAAATCTTATTGGCTTCTCGCCCGAGCCATTTCCAGTCATGTACATTTTTGTCAGACCAACGTGGGTGAGTTCCTACGCCAACGCCATGCCCTGTTTCATGCAGTACAGTTCCAACAGCTTGATTTGCGGAGTTTTGGCTGATTCGCATGTATCCGCCATAAGAGCAGTCAGCTGTTCCACCACCAGCGCCTGCGCCTGGAACGTAATGGCCTGAAAGATGGAATCCTTTTATTCCTGTCCATTCGTTGAAGAAGTCGATGGTTTCCTTGAGGGCCTTTCTGCATCGTTCATTCGTGGCGTCATCAGGTCCAGCATCATCCCAAGACCATGTGCAGGTACCTTTAGGATGGGTCACAATTTTTACTTCGTCACCATAAGCGACGGTATATGTTTTGTTCATTACATAAGGACGCAAGTAATAGACGGTTGCGGGTTTAAGTCCTTTGACATGGAATATGTATCCGTTCAATGAGAAAGACTTAGTGGTGCGGCTGTCCAGCACGGTAGGATTGTGTTCTGTGCTCCAGCATACTCCTCGCTCGAGGATATTGCTGCCTGTCATGGTGGCGCGCATCAGCGCTTCTGTTGCGCCTGTTGCTACGTAAGAATTTGTGATTGTGACTTTTGGAGCCGTTCCTGTTCCAGGTGTGGCGTTTGCTATGTTGAATGCTAGCAGGGCGGTGTTCAGATGCTCAATGCCTGCAGCAAGTTCGGCAGAAGTCGCATTGGCATTGGTTGTCAGTTCGTAGGCTTTGTCTATTTCTTGCTTGAGCGCATTGCCTCCTTCCTTTGCTTCGTATCCCTCGCCGGCATTTGTAGCCACTTCCTGTATTTTTTTGAGAAGGGCTTCATATTCTGCCATTGAAAGAAGTGCGGCTTCATCAGCAGCCAAAAGGTTTTTCATGGCAGTTTGTATGTCTGCTTCTGTAGAGGTTTCGCTAATAAGTTTGGCTTTTGCGATAGCCTCTTGCTGGGCTTTTGCTGCTGTGCTTGACATGATGACAGAAACAGGAGTTTCTCGTTCTTCGATTTCTTTTATCATGCGCTGCAGTTCTGCAAGGGCATCTTGTGTGCTTATTTGTCCAATCAGGTAGAGACGGAAATTGTCAACAGCAATCCAGTTGCCTGTTGCGTTTTCTGCTACGAATCCGATTTCCACTTCTCCTGCAATGCTCGTAAAGGTGACGGAGTAATCATCTGGAGTATAGATGGTTGTTTGTTCTTTTCCGGCGAAGATATATGCACCAGTGTTCTTTTTGTTGGTGGAAGATTGCGTGTAATTCTGTGCTCCGGCAGTCAGCTTATAGATACCATTGGGCAGGTTCTTGATGACTTGCTTCACATAGCCACTGCCTACGCTTCCTGATTCTTTCCACTTTTCGAGGTAAGTGCTTCCTGCTTTTTTCTTAAATTCGGTGTTTGTCTGGGTTGCTAAATTCTCACAATCCCAGCCATTGGTACTGTTCTCAAAGCTTGGGTTGAGAATGTATTCCGTCTTATCCAGCGGATTTTCTTCGCTGATGTTCTGCTGGCGGTATGCGTCGATGGCTTTATTGAGTGTAGAGGTGGCTTCCAGCACGGTAATGATGTCTGTGTTTGTGTCGTCAGCCACTTTCTGAGCAGCATCAATTGCTATCTTCAGGGATGCAGCCCCATTGCCTGTTCCTTCTCCGTAATATGTTGTGGCTGAAGAGATGGCTTGCTGTAGCCCAGTTTTGTCAACAGCCATATCTTTACCTGTCAGCTGTACATAATCCACAAAGAGTTTTGCGGAATTGCTAGAGCCGCCAGCTGCAGCCTTCATTCCGAACTGAATTTTTCCAGTAGTGGTTTTTGACAGCGTGAAGGTGATTTGGTCGAGTGTCCAGCTTTTTGCTTTATAGCTCGTGAGCTTGGACTTGACAGCAGTTCCGCTGGATGGAATCCATGCAACCTGTGAAATGGCTGCTTCGACAGAACTGCCGTTGTAGGTGGGTACGCTGAGAGTGTAGGTACCAGCAGGGAGTGTGACAGATTGGTAGAAAAGGAACGTTTGTTCCCATCCAGTGGAGACTGCAAGACCGCCTCCTGTGCTTCCCTCGTATCCGGAGGCAGGAACGGATGCTGTGTTGAACACTCCTTTGAAACCATATTCATAGACGCCGACGATGGTGTAGTTGGCGCTCAGGTCTGCTGTCCAACCCTCTATCTCCTTGATTTCTTCTTTTACATCGTTTGTCTGTCCTGATGTGTAGTTAAAGTTCTCGTCAAATCCATAATTGTCGAGATAATACTGGGTAATATCCGTTTGCGCGATGGCACAAGCGGTTACCAAAGTTAGTGCGTTAATTAATAGCAGCTTTTTCATGTTTTATAATCAAAGCGTTTTAAATATTATGCAGGCGGTGTTCTAAATAATATCGGCACCATGTTTTAATTACAGCTCTGCTGCTGTTTCCAAAGCAAGGGTCATCATGTCGGTAAAAGACTTCTGTCTTTCCTCAGAAGAGAGCTCTGTTTTGTCGGTGAACGAGTCGCTGATGGTGAGCAGGCATGCAGCCTTCTTCCCGAGTGCTTTTGCGTTATGGAACAAAGCGAAACTCTCCATCTCCACGCAGTCGGTTCCTGTTCGGTCGGCTAGTTCCTGCCATGACTCAATAGACGGGTCAGCATAGAACACGTCGCTTGAATGTACGACGCTCATCTTGCACTCGATACCGAGCTGCTTTGCTTTCCGAACGATGGCCGCGTTCAGTTCGGGATCTGGCTCTATGCAGCGGACGTTTATGCCTCCTTGCCGCTGGGCGAAGGTGGAGTCGCTGTATGCATGCTTGGCTAATGTTACGTCCATCACTTTCAGCCAGTCACGGTAACTTCCGGCTGAGCCAATTCGGATGATGTTCTCTACATTGTAGAATTTAAAGAGTTCGTAAGAATAGATGCCGATACTGGGCATTCCCATTCCGCTGGCCATGACAGATACCGGTTTGTTTTTATATACCCCTGTATATCCTAGCACATTGCGAACTGATGTTACAAGTTTGGGATCTTCCAGAAAGGTCTCGGCAATGAATTGTGCTCTTAATGGGTCGCCAGGCATGAGTACCGTTTTTGCGAAAGCTCCGTCTGGGGCTGAAATGTGAGGTGTTGCCATAATAATGCAGCTTTTTAAGAATTTATTTTACGAGAATCTTCTTGTTCATTCCATTGGCTTGTATGATGTAGAAGCCAGCAGTGAGCATGGTGTTGGATGGAAGCTTCTTTCCTGTTATGCTGTAGATGTTGAATTGGCTGGCGCCATCCACGTAAACTCGGCCGTCTACTATGCGCACATTCAGTCCTTTTCCCTTGTCTGCTGTTACGGTGCTGATGTCCGTCGGAGCAGAGCCTCCCTCTTTGTAGGTGGCAATAGCAATCCAGCCTAGCTGGTCACGATATGCGCTGTACTTGTCGAGTCCTGAAGTTGAGGATATTTTTTCGCCATCGACTTCAATCTCGTGATCGAGAACACGTTTGATTTTAGCTCCAGTTGTCCATGTCTTCCCGTCTTCATCATTTTGTGTTATGTTGGTGCGGCGCAATGTGCTCGCAACAGGGTAGTTGTTTGTCTGCAGGGCAGTCAGAATGGTTGGTGAATACAATTTCAGAAGTTCTTTGTCAGCCGTTTCTCCCTGTGCGTTATAGATGTAGAAATTGTTATCTTTCATCGTGGAACTATAAATGGGGGAGTCTTCGCCATGCCCGGCAGCAATGATGATCTGCTGCTCCTGGTCAACCATTCCTATACCAGGAGTAATTGCTGCGTATTGTACATTCTGAGCGATTGCAACCTTGCGTGCTGCTGCATCTTCAGGGTAGATGATGAATTTAAAACCGGTATTGGTTACATCAAAAACTCTTGTTGACAAAGATGTTTGTCCTGTTTTTGATGTTGCATAGCTAGGGTTGCGGATTTCTGTCAAAACAATAGGGGTTACTCCTTCTGGGAAAGGCTGCCTGAACACAACTTCTGTCACGTCTGTCCACATGTCTGTTCCGCTTGCTTTGTTTGAAGAAACGCAGCCCACTTCGCAGTCGAGTTTATCGAATTTGTAATTGCCTTCTTTCATGGCCATGAAGGGAACCTCCTCTGGGCTGGATAGGGTGTTTTCCTTAGAAGTAGCCCAAGGTAAGAACTGGAACGTGAAATTAGTCCTGTTGTTCTTGACAATATTTCCTGCTTGGAATTTGCTGTTCTTGTTGGTGGCAGAGCCGATGAACACATAAGGAGTCTCATTAAAGTCTTCTGAGTAATAA
>JAUMXY010000001.1:38197-172246 GCA_030528885.1 Bacteroidales bacterium
ATCTCCAATAGAGAGTTTTCCATATTGGAAGTTGTCAGTTCCTTTTGAAGGAGCCACATTGATGGTGACTTCGTCAGTGGTTATTTTCTTATTGTTATGGGCAACAGCCTGTATGCGGTAGGTGTATGCTCCTGATTCTGATACAGTATCGGTGTAAGCGTAAGAAACTCCGTTAGCGCTGTTCTTGTCCTTTGGCTTGATGGTAGCAATCGTCTTGAACAGGCTTTCTCTTGGAAGTTTGCATTGTACATTTATTGTGCCGATAAGGTCACCGTTAGGGTCGCTCCATGAGAGGGCTACGGTTTCGTTCTTGCGGTTATATAGATTGGTGAGTTCGGATAATCCTTCCAAACGTGTGTCTTTGGGGATAAACTCATTGGCAGGATTGTAGCCAAGTCCAGCATTGGTGACGGCATAATCTTTGCCCAACTCTGTCAGTCCGTTGTTATAGATGCGTGCCTTGCTTTCGCTGTTCCAGTATGCATAGCGTTCTACTCGTGGGTTATTGTTGAGTATGTTCAGAAGATTGTTTGTTTCTGAAATGATTTGAGAGTCTGTCACACCATCCCCGAAGGCACCGTTTCTGTTCCATGATGCACCCCATATCCACTCAGAAACCCAGATGGGACGTCCATTGCCATAATTGTCGCTATACCAGGTCAGACTGTTGTATTGGCCTGTTGTCCAATAGCAGTGAAGGTCGAGGACATCGCATCTCCAACCGCGCGCATCGATGGAATCGATAAAAGCTTTGAGGTGGTTCATTGACCCGTCGTGTGAGGATTCTGACAGCAGTCTCATGCCTGTTCGCATGGCATCTTCCCAATTGGCTAATACTGCATCCACATCACATGGTGCTTCGTCAGCTGAGTTACCAGGCTCATTATTTCCCTTGATGTGGCATGAAAACTCTTTGGTTCCCAATGAGCCGTAAGTAGGGTAGTTCTCTTTGTAGTGGTGAGGGACATATTCGCAATCAGGGCGGAAGTCTAATCCTTGTGGGTCAGGCCACATTCTATAGCACCATGATGCGTTTAAGGCATTGACAACGTTCAAGTCATTGCTTTCTGCAATACCTGCTTTGTGTGCATTAAACCACTTAAATATGCGGTAAGAGGAGATGCGCTGGTCAAGGATGCTGGGAAGTGTCTTCACCTCAAGGTCTTCCTGGTCTGCGATGAAGCATCGGCTGTACCCCCAGCCACTTGTACCTATGGCGAAAGTAACCATGTATCCGCGCTTCAGCTTGAAAGAACGAATCAGGTTGTTGAGCAATGACGCATTAAGGGTCTTCATGTAGCCTCCGCTATGTCCTTCTGTGTAGTCGCTGCATGATTCACCCCCAAAATTCTGTTCCGTGTAGCAGGTCAGAGGCGACATGTCTTTGCTGTAAGGGAAAATAATGGTTCCGCGGCCATACATCTTCACTTGGCAGTTTTCACCATCAACAGCTTTCTCTCCGTTGATATAAACGTTTGAAAGCCAGCTGTTGATGACTTGGCTGGGTTTAAGATTGGCGATGATGAGCACGGCATGCTCTGTATTAACGATGTCAACACTTCCTGTTGTTGTGAATGGCTTTGTGCCTGTTATGATATAATCAATGTCGGCAGAAAGCTGCACTGATTCGTTAACTTGTGCTATTTGTTCCTTTGTGTTTGCAGCAGTTGCAGCAAGAGAAACGAACAAACAAAGAGCAATTGATAATAATTTGAATCTCATAGGTGTATAGTTAATGTTCCTTTTTTTGTTGTTATTTCGCAGTGTAGAAGTCTGTGATGCGTTGGATGGCTCTTGTACAAACAGGACAGAAATCTTCGACCTCATTAATCTTCATGCGGCATTCTTGAGCTGGGCGATAGCATCCTTTGCTTTGGTATCCTGCACCTTCAAATACACCGACCACTTGAGTGCATTTGTTGAGAATCTCCATTGCTTTCTTGTCGTTTTTGTCAATGGTTTTGAAGTCTGGCACTTTCGGGTCAAGTGGAGTCGGAATCGGTTGTTTCTTTGGCATCAAGTCTGCCCATTTCGAGTTGAAGTCCTTCAGGGTGGTTATGTTAGGTTCCCAAGGTTCTGTATCTGCAGGATACCATTCAGATGTTTGGTCATCGTATGCGTATTCGTCTGCCAGACCACCATAACCATGCCCGAATTCATGTACAAAGACTTCCTTGAAAGTGGGGTGGTTGCTTGTTGAAACGGTTACTTGGTTATAAATGCCTCCACCGCCATAGGTGTCAGAGTTGACAAGTACGATGATGTGCTCGAAAGGAACGCCTGATAGAATATCATAGATTCTATGCATTTCTTGCGACATGAGGTAGCGGTCCGAATAGAATGTATCATAATGGGTTCCTGCAGCTGTGCTATTCCAAACTCCCTTATGAGGTACTGTCGGACCTGATTTTTGTGAAGGTGATGCCACAGCAACCACATTGAAGCGGTTCTTCAATGATTTGAATGGTTCTCTTTCGAATAAGGCATCTGTGGCACGTTGGCAATCATGGTAGAACTTGCCCATTTGTTCCTGGGTATATCCTTCGGCTACGATTGCTAAGTCAATGCAGTCGGTGATGTTTACATTTTCAAAAGGGTTGTATTCTGTGGCAATATAGTTGCGTCCTTTCCCATTGCGCGGTTCATTGCTGTCTGCCCATTGCTGGTTTCCTGTTGTTTGTTGCCCTTTCCATACATAATGGAAGGGAATGCCATTGGCTCCGATTTCTCGAATAAGGATATCCTTGGGGTTGACGGTGTGTGTCATTTCTGCTGTTACGGCATGGTGGTTGTCTGTCAGTGTAACAGTGACATCAATTTCATTCTTTGGGAATGGAATGTTGTAGGACGTTTCAAAGGCTTTATCTATTTTATTAGCTTCTTCTTGCAAAAGCCATTCCTGGAATAGTGTAGAGAATGTGGTGATATAGATGATTTGTTGGGAAGCATGGTCTTTTACGGTAACCTGTCCGTTTCCATTTAAGAACTTTTCAGACAGACGGCTTTTGCGCCCCGCCCATCTGTCCTGCTTTTTCATTCCTTCCAGATAGATGCTTTGCTTTTTGCTGTTCCCTGCGAAGATGTAGTCAAGCCTGAGAGTGGCATCCTCGAAATATTCATCAAAAGTTTGTGCGCTTGCGTTTATAGAAACGAAGCAAATCATTGTGGTTAATAAAATAGTCGTAAGTTTTTTCATGATAAATGTTTTTTAGATATTCTTGTGTTGCAAAGATACAAAAAAAAATGATGCGAAAGAACATTGTATATCTTTTCTTACACATATTTAATATTTAAGTAAACTTCTCTTGCAAAAACTGTCCTGTATAGCTGTATGCACATTTCGCTACCTCTTCTGGTGTGCCTATTGTTACGATGTTACCTCCTGCTTGTCCGCCTTCGGGCCCTAAATCGATGATGTGGTCGGCGCATTTTATGATGTCCATATTGTGTTCAATGATGACAACGGAGTGTCCTCTGGCAATGAGAGCGTTGAATGCGTTGAGCAGCTTCTGGATGTCGTGGAAGTGCAGTCCTGTAGTTGGTTCGTCAAAGATGAACATGGTTGGAGATGCCTTCTCCTGACTAAGGTAATATGCAAGTTTAATTCTCTGATTCTCACCGCCAGAAAGGGTGGACGAGGGTTGGCCTAATTTGATGTATCCTAAACCTACGTCTTGCAGCGGCTTCAGCTTCTCGACAATCTTCTTTTGTTGATGTTGTGTAAAGAATTCGATGGCTTGCAAGATGGTCATGTCGAGAATCTCATAAGCGTTGAATCCTTCGTATTTCACATCCAGAATGTCGCTTTTGAAGCGCTTTCCGTGACATTGTTCGCATTCCAGGACAAGGTCATTCATGAACTGCATCTCGATGGTTACAGTTCCCTCTCCCTTGCACTCTTCGCATCGTCCTCCTTCGGCGTTGAAAGAGAAATAGGCAGGCGTATAGCCGAACTGTTTGGCTAATTGCTGATTAGCGAGTAGTTTTCTGATTTCATCCCATGCGCCTATGTATGTTGCAGGATTGGAGCGTGATGATGTGCCGATAGGATTTTGATTGATGAAATCCACATGTTTTATCAGGGAAAGGTCTCCTTCGAGAGCAGAATGTAATCCAGGCTTGTCTGCGTTTTCGCCTAAATGCCGTTTCATTCCTAAATACAGAATGTCCCTTACCAGCGAGGATTTGCCAGAGCCGGATACTCCTGTTACACATGTCATTACGTTCAGCGGAATCTTGACGTCTATGCCCTTCAGGTTGTTTGCTCGTGCATTTTTTATAAAGATGTAGTTGTTCCAAGGCCTGCGGCTTGTGGGTGTTACGATTTTCTCTCGTCCTGTCAGATAATCGAGCGTGTGGGATGTAATCGTCTGTCCTTCCTTCAGGTTCTCAGCAGATGGAGGGCCTGCATACATGATTTCTCCTCCCAAACGTCCAGCATCGGGGCCTATGTCAATGATATAGTCTGCCGCTCTCATGATTTCTTCATCATGTTCAACGACGATGACGGTGTTGCCCAATTTCTGTAATTGACGGAGCACTCGGATTAGTCTTTGGGTATCTCGTGAATGCAGGCCTATGCTTGGTTCGTCAAGAATGTACATGCTGCCTACCAATGAAGAGCCGAGGCTGGTGGCAAGATTGATGCGTTGGCTCTCTCCCCCTGAAAGTGAATTGCTTAGACGGGAAAGGGTCAGATAGCTAAGCCCGACATCCATGAGGAATTGCAGACGGCTTTTAATTTCGACAAGTAAGCGTTGCGCTATGTTTGCCTCTTGGGCGGTCACTTCTAATGTTCGGAAGAAATCATGTAGTTCCTGTATGGATAATTCACATAAATCCGTGATGCTTTTCCCTCCGATTTTCACATATTCAGCTTCTTTCTTCAGGCGTCTTCCGTGGCAGGTGGTGCAGGTTGTCTTGCCTCTGTAGCGTGCCAGCATCACTCTGTATTGTATCTTGTACTGGTTCTCCTTCAGCATCCTGAAAAACTCGTCAATGCAGATGGACACGTTTCCCCATTCGTTCACTTCTGGAACGCCGTGCCATAAGAGGTCTTTTTCTTTTTGAGTCAGTTGGCTGTAAGGGGTGAATATGGGGAAGTCATGTCGTCCTGCCTGACGGATGAATTCTTTCTTCCATTCGGACATCTTGTCGCCTTTCCAGCAGACGACAGCTCCATCATAGACAGACAGTTCTGGGTCTGGAATGACGATGCTTTCATCTATGCCGATAATCTTGCCGTATCCTTCGCATTCAGGGCATGCCCCGACAGGCGAGTTGAAAGAGAACATCTGGTCGGTGGGTTCTTCAAATTCCATGCCGTCCGCTTCAAATTTCAATGAAAATTCAGATGCCTCTCCATTCTCAAACTGCAAGATGCATTTTCCGTCTCCTTCATAAAGCGCCGTGTTAGCCGAGTCTGACAGCCTGTTGAGAACAGATTTCTCGTCGGCTATTTTCAGACGGTCGATGACCAGCTTAATCTGTTGGGCATCAGGCAAGGAATCCCGTGTCAGGGCATCTGCAATCTTGATTATCTCGCCGTTAGCTTCGATTCTCTGAAAACCAGTCTTGTAGCACATCTCCAGCTGCTCTTTCAGCGTTCTTCCGTTTCTGACTACCAACGGGGTGAGCACCATCATTTTCATGCCCTCTTCGTGCCTCAGCATGCATTGTAGGATGTCATCTGTCGTATGCTTTTTCACCTCCTTGCCGCTTATCGGCGAGAAAGTCCGTCCTATCCGTGCAAACAGCATGCGCAAATAATCGTAAATCTCTGTGCTTGTGCCTACTGTGGAACGTGGATTCCGGCTGCTTACTTTCTGTTCTATTGCGATTGCAGGAGAGATGCCTTCGATGAAGTCGCATTCTGGTTTCGCCATTCTTCCCAGAAACTGCCGTGCATACGTAGAGAGGCTCTCAACATACCTTCGCTGTCCCTCCGCGTAAAGCGTATCAAATGCCAGCGAAGACTTTCCGCTGCCAGACACTCCCGTGATGACGATTAGCTTGTCATGCGGTATCTTCACGTCTATGTTTTTCAGGTTGTTCACCCTTGCGCCTCTCACACTGATATAGTCCTTCAGGTCGGCTGGCTTCAGTTTAATCTTTTTCATAATCGATGGCAAAGTTAAGGAAAAAACGCTGAATGAACGACAAAAGTTGGTGTAAAGATGTGGCGTGCTGATTTTTCTTCTTCTTGTGTGCGAAGATGGTTTTTCTTTGGCATTTTTATGGCACTTCCTATAAGGCATGAAAAAACGTACCCCTCGGGTACGGTAGGGTGGACCCGAGGGGTACGGTGTGTCGGACCCGAGGGGTACGCTTTTCTAGAATGCTGTTATCGCTGATAGCAGAAGTAGTGTTTGCGCACCTTTTTTGCAGCAAGAGAGGTGCTGAGCATGTCGCTTGCCTCTGTGATGTTGTGTGTTGTTCCATCGTTGAAACGAATCTCAATCTGGTCATCGTCGAGGCTGTACATGTCTTTCCCTACTTCGATGCAAGAAATCAGGTAACGGGCATCGTCTTGGGAGATATGGTGACGTTGCGCCAGCTCTTTGAGTTTCTCTTGTTTGCTGTCTTCCGATACGGGCTGGTCGCTCATCTCCACTTTGAATATGTTTCGGTTGATGAAGTCGCGGCTGAGCAGGGACAGGATGGGGTCTGGGTGGCTGCACCAGACTTTCATGGCAGACCAGATGTCATTGTCGTCAAGCGTGAGGTAGTGTTGCAGACACTCAGGCTGATGCAGGAAAGCCTGCCTGTCAATGTCATTGTAAAGAAAGAAATGCAGAGCCGGAGAGGCAAAGAGTTCCAAGCCTTGCCGTGCCAGTTGCTTAGCTCGAAGAAGCGCATTTATCATGACGTGTTCTGCTGCGACAGAGGTCTTGTGAAGATAGACCTGCCAATACATGAGGCGTCTGCTGACCAAATAGTTTTCGATAGAGTAGATGCCTTTCTTGTCCACGACAAGCTGGTCGTCTGCAACATCAAGCATGTCGATGATGCGAGAACTTCCGATGTTTGCCTCGTTGACTCCAGTAAAGAAAGCGTCGCGTTTCAGGTAGTCGAGACGGTCCATGTCGAGCTGTGAGGAAATGAGCTGATGGAGAAAGCGCTTGGGGTATTCGTCCTTGAATATCTTGATGGCGAGAGAGAGCTGTCCGCGGAACTCCTCGTTCATCTGTTCCATCACCATAAGGGATATGTCCTCGTGGCTGACTCCGCTGATGAGGGTGTGCTCAAGCACATGGCTGAAGGGGCCATGCCCTATGTCATGCAGCAGGATGGCTGCTTGCACAGCTTCAGCCTCGCTGTCGAAGATGAAGTGCCCCTTCTGCTGTAGCGAAAGAATTGCCTTGCCCATCAGGTGGAAAGCGCCAAGCGAATGCTGAAACCGAGTGTGCTGTGCACCTGGGTAGACAATGTTGGCGCCACCCAATTGCTTGATGCGGCTCAAGCGGTAAAAGGCAGGGTGGCGCACAATGTCGAGCAACAAGCCGCGTGGCACACGAATGAAGCCGAAAACGGGATCGTTGATGATTTTTGCGGACTGCATGAATGTGGATTGAGATAGAGTGGGTTATTTTTGTGCGTTCTCCAGAATCTCTTTCATCTGTTCTGCCACTTTCTTAGCTTCTTCGCCCGCTACTTCTGCAAACTTTTCAGTCTTGTCAGCATAGATGATGGCACGTGAAGAGTTGACGATGAGGCCGCAGTCTTTAGTCATGCCGTATTGGCAAACATCTTCAAGGCTGCCACCTTGTGCGCCAACGCCTGGCACGAGCAGGAAGTGGTCTGGTGCAATCTTGCGGATGTCTTCAAACATCTTGCCCTGTGTAGCACCTACCACATACATCATATTGTCAGCATTTCCCCATTCCTGACTCTTGCGCAGAACTTTCTCGAAGAGGCGTTCCCCCTCGCTGTCGGCTGTCAACTGGAAGTCGTGGCTGCCCTTGTTGGATGTGAGCGCCAGGAGAATCACCCATTTCCCTTCATACTGGAGGAACGGAGTCACGCTGTCCTCTCCCATGTATGGAGCAACAGTCAGCGAATCGATGTTCATCTCCTTAAAAAAAGTGCGTGCGTACATTGCGCTGGTGTTGCCGATATCGCCACGCTTAGCATCTGCGATGATGAAGTGCTTGGGGTAGTTCTCGTTCAAGTAGGTAATGGTCTTCTCGAATGAAATCCATCCTTTTACTCCCATGCTCTCGTAGAAAGCCAAGTTGGGCTTGTACGCGATGCAGTAAGGGGCTGTGGCATCAATGATGGCCTTGTTGAATGCGAAGATGGGGTCTTCCTCCTTCAGCAGGTGCTCAGGAATCTTCTTGATGTCGGTGTCAAGACCTACACAGAGGAAGGTCTTTTTCTCAAAAATCTGTTGGATAAGCTCTTGACGTGTCATAATAAAGCGTATATATGTTATTTCTTTTTCTTGAAATGATTCTGTTTCTGTTGATTGAGGGTGTTTCTTTCCCAGAAGACGCCGTCGGCATAACCCTGTATGGATGGGTCTGCTTCAGCTATGTTGAGCCTTTTTTCTGCCCAGCAGCAATATTCCGTGTTCGTTTCTATGCCGCAATAATGGCGGTTCAGTTTCTTGGCAACGACGCAGCTTGTGCCGCTTCCAAGGAATGGGTCGAAGACCATGTCTCCCTCTTTTGACGATGCGAGAATAAGCTTGGCAAAGAGTTTCTCAGGCTTTTGGGTGGGGTGTTCAGTGTTCTCGGGCATTGACCAGAAAGGAACGCTGATGTCATCCCAGAAATTGGAAGGGTAGGTCATTCTGAATCTCCCCTCTGGTGTTTCTTCCCAGTCTTTGGGCTGATTCTCCGTTCTGTATGGGGCCATCACTCGTCGTCGGAGCTTTACGTCTTCGACGTTGAAGCAGTAGTGCTTTGGGTCTTTCACGGCAAACCAGATGTCTTCCATCCCGTTCTTCCAGTTGTTAGTGGCGCCTCGTCCTTTTTCACGTTGCCATGTGATTCTGTTCATGATGTGCAGATGCTCTGAAAGCACTTGCTGCAAGGCTGCCGTGCATTTCCAATCTCCGCAGAGATAGAGAGAGCCCGTTGGCTTGAGTTTTGCAACGACGTCAGGAAGCCATCCTCGTACATAGTCAATGTATTCATGCTCGCTTCTGGAGGTGAACCTTGTGCCGTTAAAGTCTTTGGTGAGGTTGTATGGAGGGTCGATGATGATGAGGTCGGCAAATGACGCTGGCACAAAAGGCAAGGCACTCGCCAAGTCGGCGTTGATGATGCTGTCGGTCATATCAATGCCTGTAGCCAAGTCGTTTTCGGACAACAGTTGCAGCTTGTAAGCTGCTCGCTCTTCATCAGAAAGAGTCAATGTCCGATTGCGTGATGCTTTTGCCATGTGAAGGAGGAACGTTGTTACAGTTCTGCTTCTTTCATCCGTTCTGCATTCTCTGCCACGATGAGGTGGTCGATGCAGTCTTGGATGTCTCCATCCATGAAAGCAGCGAGGTTGTATATCGTGTAGTTGATGCGATGGTCGGTGATGCGCCCTTGAGGATAGTTGTAAGTGCGAATTTTCGCAGAGCGGTCGCCTGTTGACACCATGGTTTTGCGTCGTGAAGCGATGTCGTCAATGTACTTCTGGTGCTCACGGTCGTAGATGTAGGTGCGCAGACGGGCAAGTGCACGCTCCTTGTTCTTCGGCTGGTCGCGTGTTTCTGTACATTCCACGAGGATTTCCTCCTTTTCGCCCGTGTTGGGGTTGGTCCACATATAGCGGGCACGAACACCTGACTCGACCTTGTTCACATTCTGTCCTCCTGCGCCTGAACTACGGAAAGTGTCCCACTTGATTTCTCCTTCATTAATTTGTACATCAAACGGTTCTGCTTCAGGAAGAACGGCGACGGTGGCTGCTGATGTGTGGACGCGCCCTTGCGTTTCAGTTGCTGGCACGCGCTGCACACGATGCACCCCTGACTCGTATTTCATGGTGCCATAGACATTGTCGCCAGTGATGTTGGCAACGATTTCTTTGTAGCCGCCGACAGCGCCTTCTGATGTGGACGATACGGTGATGTGCCATCCTTTTATCTCGCAGTATTTTGTGTACATGCGGAACAAGTCGCCAGCAAAGAGGGCGGCCTCGTCTCCGCCTGTTCCGCCACGTATTTCGAGCGTTACATTCTTGCTGTCTTCAGGGTCGGCTGGAATCAGCAGCAGTTTGATTTCTTCCTCCAGCTCTGGAATGCGCTTTTCATTGGCGGCAATCTCTTCACGCGCCATCTCCTTCATGTCGGGGTCGTCTTCTGTCGCCAGCAGCTCTTTCGCCTCTTCCAACCCTTTCACAGCATTGATGTATGCTTGCCGCGACTTCATAATGTCCTCCAGATTCTTGTATTCCTTGGTCAGTTGGACATAGCGCTTCTGGTCGGCAATGACGTTTGGGTCGGTAATGAGGGTTGACACCTCTTCAAATCGAGGAACCAACCCTTCCAATTTTTCTAGCAATGTATTTTCTGTTGCCATAAAGTTGTCGTTTTGGATGCAAAGTTACGGAAAACGAGCGAAATGTGAAAGGAAAGCTTACTTTTTCTTTTTATTTCCGATTTTGACCATTTTGCCTCACCCTTTGGCTGAACTCGTTCAAGTGAGTGGCTTGTCCATTGTCAAGTGAGTTGGTTGTTTGTTGTCAAATGAAAGGGTTGTCCACCAACAAGTGAGTTGGTTGTCCATCGCGCAGAGGAAGGGCGAAAAGGTACGCCCGCAATCGTAATTACGATGAAGGAACAGGGGTAATTACGGTTGCGGGCTCAAGATGATTCAGTTGTGCGGCTGAATGAAAATCAATAGTTGAATTCGCCGAATTCGCTCTTGATGGTGAGTGATTTCTTGCCTTCTTCGATGCGTCCAACAATCTGAGCGTCTATGTTGAACGATTTGCTGATGGCAATGACTTTTTCCGCGTTTTCGGGCGATAGGTAGACTTCGAGACGGTGGCCCATGTTGAAGACTTTGTACATCTCAGCCCAATCTGTTCCTGATTCTTTTGCTATAGCTTTGAAGAGTGGGGGAACTGGGAACATGTTGTCCTTGATGACGCGGCAGTTATCATTCACAAAGTGAAGAACTTTTGTTTGTGCACCACCAGTACAGTGCACCATGCCGTGGATGTCTGCGCGCATCTCGTCAAGGAGTTTCTTGACCACAGGAGCATATGTGCGTGTTGGAGAAAGAACAAGCTTCCCGGCATTGACAGGGGCGCCTTCGACAGGATCAGTTAATTTGTAAGAACCAGAATAAACCAGTTCGTTAGGAACAGCCTTGTCGAAGGATTCCGGGTATTTTTCAGCCAGATACTTTGCAAACACATCGTGACGGGCAGAGGTGAGTCCGTTGCTGCCCATGCCGCCATTGTACTCCTTTTCGTAAGTGGCTTGTCCGCAGGAAGAAAGGCCTACGATGACGTCGCCTGGGCGGATGTTGGCATTGTCGATGACATCGCTGCGCTTCATGCGGCAAGTGACGGTGCTGTCGACAATGATGGTGCGCACGAGGTCCCCCACGTCGGCTGTTTCGCCTCCTGTGGCATAGATGCCGATGCCCATATTGCGCATTTCGGCCAAAAGTTCGTCTGTGCCGTTGATGATAGCCGAGATGACCTCGCCGGGAATGAGCATCTTGTTGCGTCCGATGGTTGAGGAAACAAGGATGTTGTCAACTGCGCCGACGCAAAGAAGGTCGTCTGTGTTCATGATGAGCGCGTCTTGTGCAATGCCTTTCCAGACGGATATGTCTCCTGTCTCTTTCCAATACATATATGCCAAACTGGATTTTGTGCCAGCTCCGTCGGCATGCATGATGTTGCAGTATTCAGGGTCTCCTCCTAAGATGTCGGGTATGATTTTGCAGAACGCTTGCGGGAAAATACCTTTGTCGATGTTCTTGATGGCATTGTGCACATCTTCCTTTGCGGCACTTACGCCACGCATCATGTATCTCTGCTTGTTGTCTATGGCCATTTTGTTGCTAAATTTTGTCGTTTTCTACTTTTTTATGATGCAAAGGTAAGGAAAAATTAGGATAATTTATCGTTATATCGAATTTCTTTCTTAAATTTGCAATCTATTATATGACAAAATAGAATTAAATGGTATTTACTGCACAGCAAATAGCAGGTTATACAGGTGGAACTGTGGATGGAGACCCGAATGCGACAATCAGTACTTTCGCTAAGATTGAGGAAGGTACAGAAGGGGCTCTGTCTTTCCTCGCTAATCCTCAATATGAGCAATATATTTATGAGACGAAGTCAAGCATTGTCCTTGTGAACAAAGACTTTCAGCCGACGCAAGAGGTGAAGGCCACCTTGGTGCGTGTGGATAATGCATACGAGTCTGTCGCAAAGTTGCTGCAACTCTACCAGAGCATGCAGCAGAAGCGCGTGGGCATTGACCCATTGGCGTTTATCGCCCCGTCGGCCAAGATTGGAAAAGATTGCTATATAGGTCCGTTTGTGGCGATAGCTGAGGGCGTGGAGATTGGTGATGGCGTGGTGCTGCATCCTCACGTGACCATCGGGCGGGACGCTAAAGTGGGCTGCGGAACGGAAATCTACAGCAATGCGGTCATCTACCATCATTGCGTGGTTGGAGCGAATTGCATTCTTCATGCAGGGTGTGTGATTGGAGCAGACGGCTTCGGCTTCGCCCCGACACCCTCGGGTTATGACAAGATTCCTCAGATTGGAAATGTTGTGATAGAGGATGACGTGGAGATTGGCGCCAATACCTGTGTGGACCGTTCAACCATGGGCAGCACCATCATACACAAGGGGGTTAAATTAGACAATCTTGTGCAGATTGCCCACAACGTCGAGGTGGGTTCCAACACGGTGATGTCGGCGCAAGTAGGTGTTGCAGGCAGCTCGAAAGTTGGAGACTGGTGCATGTTTGCAGGACAGGTGGGCATCGCGGGGCACCTGAAAGTGGGCGACCGTACGACCATGGGTGCACAAGCAGGCTTGGCTGGAGGAAATCTTGCTCGAAAGGGTGGAGCCACTTTGATGGGCTATCCTGCTATAGAGCATAAGAAGTTTGCTAAAAATATGGCTGCTCTCAATTCGTTGCCCGACTTGCTGAAAGAAGTCGCAGCATTGAGAAGAGAAGTGGAAGAATTAAAGAAAGGAAAATAATAATGGCGAATAAATAGCTTTTGGCTCGTCGTAAGTATGATGCTGGAACTTATTTATCTTTATTAGACTAAATTAGACTAATTCGACATGCAGAATCAACAAACCCTAAAGGAAGCTTTTACTCTTCAAGGAAAAGGATTGCATACAGGGCAGTTTATCACTGCTGTTTTCAATCCTGCAGAAGAAAACTTCGGATATAAAATTCAGAGAACAGACATAGAAGGTCAGCCTGTCATTGATTGCAGCGCAGACTTGGTGGGCGACACTCAGCGGGGCACCGTTTTGGTAAAAGGCGATATAAAGATTAGTACGATAGAGCATGCTATGGCAGCGCTTTATGCCAATGGAATAGACAATTGCCTCATTCAGCTGGACGGTCCGGAGATGCCCATCTTGGATGGCAGCGCCATGCCTTTTATCAAGGAAATCCAGAAGGTGGGCCTGCAGGAACAGAGCGCCAAGAAGGATTATTATGTGGTAAAGCAGAAGATGGAGATAAAGGGCGAGAATGGAGAACATCTGATTCTTATTCCTGATGAGCGTTTTTGCGTGAATGCTCAGATTTCTTTCGACTCTCAAATTTTGGATAATCAGTTTGCCAATCTTGAGGATTTGCAAGACTTCGCCGAAGAGATAGCGTCTGCACGTACATTTGTCTTTGTGCGTGAAATCGAGCCTCTGCTGAATTTGGGACTCATCAAGGGAGGTGACTTGGATAATGCCATTGTGATATATGAGAAGGAATTGCCGCAGGAGCGTTATGACAAGCTTGCCGACACGCTGGGCATCCCTCGCATGGACGCTACAAAACTCGGCTACATCAATCACAAGCCATTGACTTGGAACAATGAGACTGCACGCCATAAACTGCTCGACATCATTGGCGATTTGGCGCTGGTGGGCAAGCCTATCAAGGGCCGTGTGATTGCAACAAAGCCTGGGCACACCATAAATAATAAGTTCGCGCGTATGATAAAGAAGGACATCAAGAAACATGAGGTTCAATGTCCTGCATACGACCCTAACGAGCTTCCTTTGATGGACGTGAACAAGATTCGCAGCCTGCTTCCTCATCGTTATCCGATGCAATTGGTCGATAAGGTAATCGCTGCCGATGACTCTGAGATTGTTGCAGTAAAGAATGTTACCAGCAATGAGCCTTTCTTTACTGGCCACTTCCCACAAGAGCCTGTGATGCCTGGCGTTCTTATCGTCGAGGCGATGGCGCAGGCTGGCGGGTTGTTGGTGTTGAATAATGTGGAAGAACCTGAAAGATGGTCTACCTACTTTATGAAGATAGACAATGTGAAATTCCGTCGCAAGGTGGTTCCTGGAGATACGTTGATATTCAAGGTGAAGATGATGGGACCTCTGCGTCGAGGAATCGCTACAATGGCAGGTCTTGTTTTTGTAGGGGAAACCATTGCTGCAGAAGCAGAATTCACGGCTCAGATTGTGAAAAACAAATAACGAATAGCATAACTTATAAAGCTTGAAATATATGTCAAAGATTAGTCCTTTAGCATTTATCGACCCGGAGGCAAAGATTGGTGAGAATTGTGAAATTGGCCCATTCTGCTTCGTTGACAAGAATGTTGTAATTGGCGACAATAATGTATTGATGAATAGTGTGACGTTGCTGTCCGGCACTCGCATGGGCGATGGCAACACGCTTTTCCCTGGCGCTGTTATAGGTGCGGTGCCTCAGGACTTGAAGTTCAAAGGAGAAGAGACGACAGTTGAAATAGGCAACAATAATAAAATCCGTGAGAATGTAACCATCCATCGTGGCACAGCCAGCAAGGGCAAGACTGTTGTTGGCAGCAATAACTTGATTATGGAGAATGCCCACATCGCTCATGACTGCGTGTTTGGCAACGGCATTATCATGGGCAATTCAACCAAGTTGGCTGGTGAGGTCGTCGTTGATGACAATGCAATTATTTCAGCAGTTGTGCTCGTTCATCAGTTCTGCCGCATTGGCGGGTATGTGATGGTTCAAGGCGGTACGCGTACCAGCAAGGACATCCCACCGTTTGTGATGGCTGGTCGTGAGCCTGTTGCTTATGCAGGCTTGAACATTATTGGTCTGCGCCGTCGTGGCTTTAGCCGTGAAATCATCGATAACATCACTCATGCTTATCGTCTGATTTATCAATGCAACCTGACTGCAAACGAGGCAATTGAGGCTATTCGAAAAGAAGTTCCTATGAGCAAGGAGATAGAGTACATTATCGAGTTTGTCTCTAACTCTCAGCGAGGAATTATTAGATAAAGAAAGACATGATATACAGATTTACCATCATTTCCGATGAAGTGGAAGGCTTCATGCGTGAAATTCAGATAGATGCTGATGCGAAGTTTCTTGACTTGCATAAGTTGATACTTGAATCATGTGGCTATGAAGATAATCAACTGACTTCTTTTACCATTTGCGAGAATGGTTGGGAGAAAGGGCAGGAAATCACTTTGGAGGAGATGGACCTGGATGCAGATGAAGATAGCTTCATCATGGCTGAGACGGAATTGAGTGAGTTCCTCGAGGATGAGAAGCAACATCTTCTTTATACTTTTGACCCGCTTGCTGACCGTGTGTTCTTTATTGAACTGTCTGAAATCAAGACGGGCAAGAATCTTTCCTCTGGCAAGATAACCCGTTCTTGTGGCGATGCGCCAGCGCAAGCTTTGGATTTTGATGAGATGTTTGCGCGTAACCCTATTGATACCGCATCTGGCATTATGGACGATGACGGGATGTTTGGTGATGAGATTGACGCGAGCGAGATAGATCTTGAGGGATATGACATCAGCGATGATTTTTAGCGCATAAAATCGTCTGTAACAGTTGCTGTTCTCATGCTATGAAAAATCTTCTTGTACTTCTTGGACCTACTGGAGTAGGGAAGACTGAATTGAGTTTGCAGTTGGCAGAGCGCTTCCGCTGTCCTGTTATCAATGCTGATTCTCGTCAAATATACAAAGGAATCAAGATTGGAACTGCTGCTCCGACAGCAGAAGAACTTGCACGTGTAAAGCACTATTTTGTCCACACTCTTGAATTGGACGAGTATTATAGTGCTGCTGAATACGAAAAAGATGTGTTGAATCTGCTGTCAGAACTCTTCAAGAAGCACGATACTGTAATTCTCTCTGGTGGCAGCATGATGTACATTGATGCTGTGACAAAAGGCATTGATGATATTCCGACTGTTGATGAAGAGACCAGGGCTATGCTGAAACAGCGCTTTGACCAAGAAGGATTAGCGCCCTTATTGGAAGAATTGAAGCTGTTAGACCCTGAATACTATGAAATTGTAGATAAGCGCAATCACAAGAGGGTTGTGCATGCGCTGGAAATCTGTTATATGACAGGTCGCACCTATACTTCATTTCGTACCAATGCCTCCAAGGAACGTCCTTTCAGGATTGTGAAGTTTGGCTTGAGCCGTGAACGTGACATCTTGTTTCAGCGTATCAATGAACGGGTGGACAAGATGATGCTTGAGGGCTTTATGGACGAAGCGAAAGCTGTTTTCCCTTTGAGGCACTTGAATTCTCTCAATACCGTTGGCTATAAAGAACTTTTCAATGTGATTGAGGGTCTGTGGGAACGGCCCATGGCTGTAGAACGCATCAAGAAGAATACACGGGTTTATGCCAAGAAGCAGATGACCTGGTATAAGCATGATACAGATATCCATTGGCTGGATGCCGACAGGATGAGTGTTCAGGATATGCTGCTGCAGATAGAGAAAGAGTTGAAAGCGACACCTTAGTCGTTCCAGATTCTCCAAGATTCAAGAGCTTGAAGATGCAGCATCTCAAGACCATTTTTTACACAGGCGCCCATTGTGGCGCCTTTTTTCATGAAAAGTGTTTCGAGAGGATTGTACACGAGATCGTAAAGAAGGTGGCGTTCATTCATGTCTTCATAGGGTAGGGCGGGGCACTCGTCCACATGAGGAAACATGCCTGCTGGTGAGCAGTTCACGATTACTTCATACTCTTTCAGCACCTCTGTTGTGACCTCTTCATACGTAATCATCCCTTGTCGTGCTGTTCGACTCACAAACAGCGTTTCCATCCCCAACTTCTCTTCCAACCCATAGTGAATAGCTTTTGATGCGCCTCCAGTTCCAAGTATCAGTGCTTTCTTGTGGTGAGGCTTCAGCAGCGGACGGATGCTGTTGACAAAGCCGATTACGTCGCTGTTGTAGCCAATCAAACCTTCTTTCGAGACTTTCACTACGTTTACCGCACCAATCGCCTTTGCTTCCTTGCTGATTTCATCCAGATGCTGCATCACCTGCTGCTTATAAGGGATGGTCACGTTCAGCCCTCTCAACGTTGAGGAGTTCTTGATGATGTTGGGAAACTCCTCAATGCTTGGTATCTCAAAGTTCAGATATTGCGCATCAATCCCTTCTTTCGCAAATTTCTCCGTGAAGAATTTGCGAGAAAAGGAATGTCCCAATGGGTAGCCAATCAATCCGTATGTGTTCATTTTTTTCTTTTAGTTGTTTTTTTTAATGTTTTTTCAAATCATCTGCCACCCACAGCACCCACTCGTCGATGTTGTCGGTGAGACGCTTTGGATATGGGAGGGTGATGCGTACATCGGGAGCTATGCCATTTGCCCCAAAGACGTGATGTTCCAAAAACTCTTTTTGCTTGATGCAGGTGGGATAGGTCAAATAGATGTCGGCATTGGGAAATTTTGTATAGTAAACATTGCCCGTTAGGTCAGCACCGAAGGTTCTTTCCTTGCCATAGACCTTCGTGCGGCTGCTAACTCCTTTGACGTATAGCTGAATCAAGCTTTCTCCTGCGCTGCATGTGCCGTTGTCAACAAGGATGGCGGCTCGTTTAGGCAAAAGTTTGGGAGTGACTTCGCTTGCGTCATACGATGTCCATAGCTCAAAATCGTTCTTTCCTAAACTGTCCTTGCATTGCTTGAGGAAATCCTTAAAGTACGAATTATTGGGACTCTCAGATAATGCATATTCCCAAAAACTTTGATTGTGTTTCGTGTTGCGGAAGAAATTGTCAATAGTCCCTTCTCGCCGTTGGTCAACGAGCATATCAATGAAGGGGTTCCAGATGCCGGTATTGCCTCCTTCATTTCCTCTCACGTCGATAATCAGATGTTCACAGCCTGATTTCTGAAAATCTTTGGCAGCCTGCTGTACCCATTCGGTTGTGGGATTCTTGCCTACGCACGAAGGTACACGCACCAACCACGTCTGCTCATCCACCTTGCATGAAACGGGCTGTGGGTTGTACTCCATCATCTTCTTGTAGTCGATGTGGACAGGCTGCTCGTAGCTCTCCCATAATGCCGTATTGTTAAGCTGATAGTGCGTATCGAAGTTCTTGTAGAACCAGATGGCGTATTCGCAAACCGCTTTTTCTATGTTTGCTTTTCCCTTTGCGACCTGCTTCCTCAGTTGTTTCTTCAGCGTCTCGTATTTTTTTCGATACCCCTGCTCCATGATAGCTGGAAAAGCGGCATAATTCTCCTCAGTAAAAGTGACTATATAGTCAAAGTCTTCCAAGTTGCGCTTGATGCTGTCAGGAACAGTTGCGTTCGCTACAAGGCAGACGAGTGTAAGCAATACTGTGAAGGTATTTTTGATGAGTAAGTGCTTCTTTGTCATGTCAATTTTATTGTTTGCCTATTCTTCTTTCCACCACGAATCTTTAGTACGGCATAGAGCTTGGACAATGCAATTCATAGTCTTGCATTCAGCCACAGAGATGGGTTCGTGGGTATGTCGATAAATGTAACGCCACGGGGTGACGATGAGCAGTTTGTTAGTGGCACATAGGTCTATGCGTCGCTCCGAGGGGTGGTATCGTTCTGGTAATCCGTTGTCTTCTATGTTGATGACAGGGAATCCTTGTTGGATGGCTGTGTCAATAATTTCTTGTTCGCCTTTAGCTATGCGGGCAGAGACGAGGATGGCTCCTGCTGATGCAGCGGTGAGGCACTGCTGTTTCTGTTGGGTGAACAGGTGCTTGTCTTTTCTATGGCAGACAACTGGGAGCAGTCGCTGGTTCAGTAACTGACGGTTTCCGTAGGTGTCGCAGGTCACCATTCCATTGTCAATGAGCAGCCGCTTCTGGATGTTATTCCATTTGTCTTCATCGAAGAGAGAGGAGCCGCATTCGCGCCGCAGATAGCCTTTCAGGGCTGAGAGTTTGAGGGCGGTGTCGATGCCGCCTCGTTGTGGATGCAGGACGTGGGGGTGACGGTTGCGCATGAGGCGGCTGCGTGGGTTGTTGTAGATGTAGCGGCGCTGTGTGTCGAGTTGGCCGGGTTGGAGTGGCATGACATCAACATAGCCGTAGGCGAAGAGGGGCGGACGGTTGGTGGTGCCGGTGGAAGGGACTTTGAACCCATGCGGGTAAACCGCATGGCGCAGGCTGGGGGTGCCTTCTTGTGGGCTGCTTGCGTCGGCAGGTTTGCCCTGCTGCTTTTGTTCGTTGCCCTGCCGCTCTTTTGTGTAGTAGCCCTCTGCTTTTAGACCTGTCATTTCCCAATAGCGGCGGTTGCAGCCTTTCTTGAAGCCGGCTATCACCTGCCCCAGATGGGTGGGACGCCCACTTTTGCTGATAATGTCATGATGCACCACGGCTATGAAGTGCAGGTGTTCGGGCATCACCACATGGTCCAGTATCTCTGTCATGGGATAGTGTGCCGTGATGCTCTTTGTCAATTCTTCCTCCACCATCTTCCCGATGTTTGTCAATTCCACTCTTGGCGCATCAGCATCGCCATCAGGCTTGTCAAGATTCCCTACCACCTGCCCAAATGGTTGCCATTGTCGTTCTGCCACATTGATGGTGATGTGGTAAGTCCCAGGCATGCGGTAGTTCTTCTTCTGACATCGACGTCCCATGCAGTGTGTCTCATGCTGTTCGCTCATGGCTCCTTCATTTTTCTGCTGTGTATAAGATGCACATGCCGAAGGCAAGGCGTCGGAAGTTCACGTTGTGGAAACCAGCCTGCTCAATGATGCTTTGCATGCGTTCCGCTTGGGGTACGGCATCCATCGTTTCGGGCAGATAGGAATAGGCGGTCTTGTCTTTTGAGAGGACTTCCCCCAATGTAGGCATCACCGCTTTTTTGTATAGCCAGAACAATTGCTTCATCGGAAAAGAGACGGGGGTACAGAGGTCCACCACAGACAAGTGCCCGTTTGTTGCCAGCACACGATGCATCTCCTTCAGACATTGGTCGAGGTTCTGGAAGTTGCGTAGGGCGAAAGCCGAGATGACAGCATCGAACGAGTTGTTGGGAAAGGACATGCTGGCACAATCCTCATTTTGGAAGGTTATCTTTTCAGAGAGTCCCAGTTTCTCCACTTTCTTTCTGCCAATGCTCATCATTCCTTCGCTGATGTCGCACCCCACAATGTTCTGTGCTCCCAGCTTTTTACAAGCAAGGATAGCGAAGTCGCCAGTGCCTGTGGCAATGTCGAGAACGCTATCCGTGCTGTTTCTGTTTTTGAGCAGAAAGTCGATGGCGTTATTTCGCCAAATGTGGTCGATGCCAAAACTCAAGGTGTGGTTCAGGAAGTCGTAGGAATGAGCGATGTTGTCAAACATCCTTTCTACCTGCTCACGCTTTGTGCCGGTTTCTCCGTAAGGTTTTATCTGCTCTTGTTTGTACACTTATTTGCTTGCTAAATAGGTGTTTACATTTCTTTCGATACGCTTGGCAAGGTCTTCGTCTGAAGTCTCCTTCACAAACTTCTCGCCAATAATATGTTCGTACAGTTCGATGTAGCGGTCGCTCACTGACTCTGCATACTCGTCTGTAATCTCTGGCATTACTTGTCCTGGCTGGTTCATGAAGTTGTGGTCAATGAGCCATTGGCGCACAAACTCCTTCGAGAGCTGCTTCTGAGGTTCTCCCTTCTCAAACTTCTCTTCATAGCCTTCAGCATAGAAGTAGCGGCTTGAGTCTGGTGTGTGCACCTCGTCAATCAGATAAACCTTGCCGTCGCGCTTGCCAAATTCATATTTTGTGTCAACCAGAATCAGTCCTTTCTCAGCGGCCATCTTTGTGCCAAGGTCGAAGAGCGCGTAGGTGTACTTCTCCATTGTTTCATAGTCTTCCTTGCTCACTAAGCCCTGTGCGATGATTTCTTCCTTTGAGATGTTCTCGTCGTGTCCTTCGTCAGCCTTGGTGGTTGGCGTGATGATAGGAGTTGGGAACTTCTGGTTCTCCTTCATGCCCTCAGGCAGCGTGATGCCGCAGAGTGAACGGTTGCCGGCCTTGTACTCGCGCCATGCAGAGCCTGTCAGATAGCCGCGGATAATCATCTCTACACGGAATCCTTCACACTTCAATCCCACTGTTACCATAGGGTCTGGAGTGGCCAGTTTCCAGTTGGGCACGATGTTTGCTGATGCATCGAGGAACTTGGCTGCAATCTGGTTGAGCACCTGTCCCTTGAAAGGAATGCCCTTAGGCAGCACTACGTCGAATGCAGAGATGCGGTCAGTTGCAACCATTACCATCAGGTCGTCATTGATGTTGTACACGTCACGAACCTTGCCGTGATAAACTTCCTTCTGTCCTGGGAAGTTGAAGTCTGTTCTTGTTAAAGCTTTAGCCATGATTTTATAGTTGTTAAATAGATGTTTTTCTTCTAGAACTGTTCTATCTGTTGGGGTGCCCTCACGGAACTTGTATGTCCATTAAGAGATGATTAAAAAGACTCTTCTGATTTGTTGTCATTGAACAGCGGATACTTTTTCTCGCTTTCGTACTTGTGATATGCATTCACAATCCGTGTCACCAGCTTATGTCTCACAATGTCCTTTTCATCCATTTCCACAAACGAAATGCCCTTCACCTTTTCCAGTACCTCTTTCGCCTCCTTCAGTCCGCTCTTTACGTTGCGTGGCAAGTCAATCTGCGTCAGGTCGCCTGTGATAATCATTTTTGTGTTCTGCCCCATACGGGTGAGGAACATTTTGATTTGCTGTGTTGTTGTATTCTGCGCTTCGTCCAAAATCACTACAGCGTCGTTCAGCGTGCGTCCACGCATGAATGCCAAAGGAGCTATCTGGATGACATTCTGTTCCATGTATTCCGTCAGCTTCTGTGCAGGAATCATGTCTTGCAGGGCATCGTAGAGAGGTTGCAGATAAGGGTCAATCTTCTCCTTCATGTCTCCAGGCAAGAATCCCAGTTTCTCGCCAGCCTCTACGGCAGGACGGCTCAGGATGATTTTTCGTATTTCCTTGTTCTTCAGCGCTCTTACAGCCAATGCAATGGAGATATAGGTCTTGCCTGAACCTGCAGGGCCAATGGCAAAGAGCATGTCGTTCTCGAAGTAGGCATCCACCAGCATCCTTTGGTTCTCTGAGCGAGGGGCAATCGCCTTGCCCGTCACGCTGTAGCAGATGGCGCTGCCGTCTGGTGTGCCCACTTGGGGCTGTTCTCCCTTCACTATTTGCAGAATGGCCTCCTCATTCAGTGAGTTGTATTTGGCGCAATGCTGCTGCATTTTCGTAATGTTCTCCTCGAAGGAGCACATTTCCTCCTCGTCGCCCATCACCTTGATGATGTTGCCGCGAGCCACAATCCTCAGCTTGGGATACAATGCCTTTATCATTTGCAGATGCACATTCTGTACCCCATAGAATGTAACGAGGTCTATGTCCTCCAAAACAATATGCTTTTCAATCATAGTGCAAAGGTAGTGAAAACCCAAGACAGCACAAAATAAACTAGTTTATTTTTGTTGTTGAGAGGCATCCAGCTTGATGTAAAGCCACGATTAAGCGAGGGTGTGGCAAAATAAAAGAAACTTTGATAAGCATTTCTCTTGTGGTGCCTGTTGCAGTCAATCTTATAAACCAGGAGGTGGAGATTGGGGTGAAAAGGTAACACTTTCCCGATGCATGTCGTGTTAACGTGAGTTCGATATAAAAAAGATATGTTTTTTGTAGTGCCTCGCAAAGCGACTCTTTATGTCAAACTAGCGTTTTAGATAACGTGTCGTACCCTTTCCCCTCCAAAATTCCAAATCGTTGATACTCAGACATGCCGCCCGTGTCGGAAATAATAGGCACAGGGTGTTCGTGTTATTATGCGCACGGTGTCTGAAACCTTGTCTGCACGGTGTGCGTTTGCAGCCGCTTGCCAAGCCCTCCTCAAGAAGAAAAGAGGCACAAGGTGAAAATGCCCTGCGCCTCCGTGCTGAAGTGTCTGTGTCTGACAAGTGTCGTGGACGTTTGGAAAGGCGAGTTCGATATGACAAAAATATGGTTTTTGCAGTGCCTCTACGAGACAGAATCTTTATATCGAACTGACGTCGTGTTACGCTTGTAATTACAAGGTAACAGAGAGGATTGTTACATCTGTAACAGAGGAGTGTGTTACAGATGTGGCGTTATCTCATGTCATGATTCATCAGGCGGTAATGCGCCATCTCTTCATATTTTGTGCCAGGACGGCCGTAGTTGGCATAAGGATAGATGCTGATGCCTCCGCGTGGGGTAAAGATTCCCGTGACCTCGATGTACTTGGGGTTCATCAACTTGATGAGATCCTTCATGATGGTGTTGACGCAGTCTTCGTGGAAATCGCCATGGTTACGGAAGGAGAACAGGTACAGCTTGAGCGATTTGCTCTCCACCATGCGGCGGTCGGGCAAGTAGGAGATGCGAATCTCTGCAAAGTCTGGTTGTCCTGTGATGGGGCAGAGGGATGTGAATTCAGGGCAATTGAACCGTACCCAATAGTCGTTCTCTGGGTGCTTGTTCTCAAAGCTTTCCAGTACCTCTGGCGCATAGTCTTGTCGATATTCTGTTTTCTTTCCAAGGGAGATGAGCCCTTCGTGTTCACGCTGATTTTTCATGAGGAAGTGTGGGGAAAAGGGTTTGTTCTAATGTTTGTCAGAGGTAGTGTTAAATGTCACTAATGCGGAATGCGTTGTAGTTGACGTGTTCGTCATACACATCAGTGTTTTCTATGCGTTTGACATATTGAACGATGCGGAGAGTGAGTGGAAGCGCAAGGATTTCGTAGGCTGTTTTTGCGATGACTTGTGTGACCATCAGCCCCAGCATGATGTCGAAGGTCAGGACGGGACTTCCTTGGAAAATGAATGGGAAAAGATAGAAAGCCAAAGGAAAGAAGATGAGGCTGTCCACGCTTTCGCCTGCCAGGGTGGAGAGGATGGCGCGCACGGAGAAATGGTAGGAGAAGTTTCCCTTGCTTCTGTCGCGCATTTTCATCTTGCTCATGACCATCGCGTTGAGAACAGAACCGGCGATGAAGGCAATAAGGCTGGCTGCTACGATTTGGGGTGCGAAGGCGAACACCTGTTTGAAGCCTTCATCTGCTCCGGGCTCGATGGGAGGGAGTGCACACGCTATGCCTCCCAGTGTTATGACGAAAAAGTTCATGGCAAAGCCAATCCAGATGATGAGTCTGGTTTTGCGATAGCCCCACACTTCGGCTATGACGTCGTTGAGAATGTATGAGATGGGGAAAACGATGAAACCGCAGGTTAGGGAAACCGAATCCCATAATTGAAACACCTTGGTTTCGAGAAGATTGGCTGCTACGAGGCAGATGCAGAAGAGGATTCCTGCCAACATGAAGGAAACGCTCACTTGCTTTTGGGCTTTTTTCATTTGTTCTTGTTTTTTACGAGGTTTGTCAAGCACTCGCGGTTTTTAACGTGGTTATCTGGTACACGCCTGTTTTTTACGAGGGGGCAGGCACTCGTGTGTGCAGCTTGGGAACTGGCACACTTGGGGTTGTTGGGTTGCAAAGTTAAGAAAAACTTTAGAGTTGCAAGGCAAAAGTCGAGGGCAAAAGAGGATGAATGGCCGCTTTTTTGCCTTTTGAAGGTGTTTTTGTGCATTTTTTTCAGATAGAGAAAGAAAAAAGTATGTTTGATTGAGAAAAAACTTATGAATCTTCGTCTGAAACTCTTCACTTTTTATTATCTTTGCATTATTCAGACACGCAAACAAGTGGCGGCCATGCTGCTATGTTTGTTCCTTAAATCATTAAAAGCATAAACAAAAGAAAAAGATGAGTGCTGTTATAAAGAAAGGTTTGGATTGCTTCGTCTTGTATTCAGATGCAGAATCGACGCTGATTACATTGAAGCAGCTGAAGGAAGAATCGTTGGTGAACAGGATATATGTGCTGATGAGGGGTGAGGAAGAATGTCCGTTTATGGGTTGTGATGTCATGCGGATTGGTGATATGAACGAATCAGCTACGGTGAGGAAGGTGGCGGCTGCTGTAGAGGCTCCATACGCATTGATTTGCTTTGAACCAGTAAAGGTGAAGTTCGGATATCAAGCCATCAAGCGAATGGTTTCTGTGGCTGAAAGCGTGGCTCCCGCTGCTGTCTATGCCGATAGGTATGTGATAAAGAATGGGCAGAGGGTGGCTTCGCCGACCATGGACTTCTATTACGGCAGTGTACGTGATGATTTCGATTTCGGTCCCGTTTGTTTGTTCTCGTCTCCTACTATTAAGAAATATGTGGAAGATTGTCCCGCGGCGGAATATAAGTATGCAGGTTGGTATGATGTGCATCTCTATTTCTTGCGTAGAAAACGTTTGGAGTCATTGTTCCATATCCGAGAATATTTATACACGGAAGAAGCTGTTGATTTGAGAGAAAGTGGAGAAAAACAGTTTGATTATGTTGATCCGCGCAACCGTGAAGTGCAGCTCGAAAAGGAGGAAATCTTTACGGATCACCTCAAGCAGATTGGGGCTTATATTGAGCCTGAAAGCATTGTTGAAGTGTCGGTGGAAAAACATTTGTTTGATAAAGAGGCTACAGTCATCATTCCTGTCCGTAATCGTGTGAAAACCATAGAAGACGCAGTTAAGAGCGCCTTGATGCAACGCACATCATTCGAATTTAATGTAATGGTAGTTGACAACCATTCTTCGGATGGGACATCGGATGTGGTTGCTAAGTTGGCGGAAACGGATTCGCGTGTGCAGCACATCATCCCGAATCGCGACGACTTGGGCATTGGCGGGTGCTGGGCATTGGCATTTAACGATAAGAGGTGCGGCCGTTTCGCCGTACAGCTCGATAGCGATGACCTGTACAGCAGCCCCGACACGCTTCAGAAAATAGTTGATAAGTTTTATGAAGAGCATTGTGGCATGGTGATTGGTTCGTATCGTATGTGTAACTTCCAGCTTGAGACGCTGCCTCCTGGGCTCATCGATCATCGTGAGTGGACGGCTGAAAATGGGCATAACAATGCTTTGCGAGTGAATGGCTTGGGAGCGCCACGTGCTTTCTATACGCCTTTGCTGCGAAAGATTGGAATGCCAAACACTTCGTATGGTGAAGATTATGCGGTTGGATTGAGTTTCTGCAGAAAGTATAAGATTGGAAGAATTTACGAGGAACTTTATTTGTGTCGTCGATGGGAAGGAAACAGTGATGCGGCGCTGTCGCCAGAACAGGTGAACAAAAACAATATCTATAAGGACAGTATCCGAACGATGGAGATTGTGGACCGCTGTCGCTTGAACGATTATTGGCAGGAAGGCATTGCCAACGAACAGGTGTGCCAGCTTTTCGATACGCAACTAAAGACGTGGGCATTGGCTCGTGAGCATTACGAGCAACTGTCAAGTGCTGTTGTTGAGACGTTTGCCACCGATGAGTGCGATGTAGATGTTCAGTTCAATCCGGCGCGAATTGTATCAACAAGCGCCAAGGTTGACCCTGAAACGCTGAAAAGAAGACCCTGCTTCTTGTGCGAGGTGAACCGTCCAGAGGAGCAGAGCAGTCTCCCAATGTTGAAAAAGTATCATTTGCTGTTGAACCCTAATCCAATTCTTCCCAAGCATTTCACTATACCGCTGAGGCATCACCACGACCAGCAGATTCTTGATTATTATGAAGACATGATGGAAATGGCTGTGCGACTGAAAGATATGCTGTTGTTCTACAATGGTCCGAAGTGTGGCGCAAGTGCCCCGGACCACATGCATTTCCAAGCAGGCAGTCGTGGCGTCGTTCCTTTGGAGCGTGACTGGCTGGAGCGCTATCAGCCTGTCCGTTCTCGTGTTTGGCCTATCAGTGAAAACGAATATCTTGAAGCATTGCAGCTGGAAGATTTTGCCGATAGCACAGGCATCTTCAGCTTGCGTGATTATCTATGTCCTGGATTTGTTGTTATCACTCGAACCCCTCATGCTAACAAGGTGTTGTTTGACAAGCTTTATGCTTCCTTGCCTGTCGTAGAAGGGCATTCGGAGCCTATGATGAATATCTTGGCATGGGTGCAGTCAAGTTCGTATGATGGCTCACAACGCATTGTCAGTGTCATCATCCCCCGTTCGAAGCATCGTCCTGATTGCTATTTCAAGGAGGGGACGGAGAACATGATGGTGAGTCCAGGTGCGCTCGACATGGCTGGATTGCTGGTTGTTCCTCGAGAAGAAGACTTCCAGAGGATGGATGCTGATACGGCAAAGGCAATCATTCAGGAGTGTGGCATCTCTCGAGATGAAGAACTCGCTGCCGTGATGAAATTCAAAATGGGGGGGGGTAGTATCTCCTGCCGATGAGAAAAATTAGCAGCTAAAGAACTGATATGAAGGCGGAAGGGCAAGTCAGAGTAGGGATAGCGAAAAAGAAACAGCTTAAAGTCATTTTCCATTCGGCATATATGTCGGATGGAAAATGTTTTGTCGGAGAGCATTTGTTTTCTTCGGATAGCGCCGAAAGGTTGTTCTTGCCTGCAGATGATGATGCCTCTTTTACGCTTGAGAATGTTGTGATAGGTGTTGATTTTCATTGGGAACGAGCTGAGAACCAGACTTTCTGCGGTGCCTTGCAACTGCTTGACGAGAGTGGCTTCATCTGGGCTGTAAACATATTGCCAGTAGAGACTTATTTGACCAGCGTCATCAGCAGTGAAATGAATGCCCATGCTCCCCTTGAGTTTCTGAAAGCCCATGCTGTCATCTCGCGCAGCTGGTTGCTGGCCATGATGCAGAAGTCGCGTCAGAACGAGCAAGAATCTCCCTTGCACGAACAGCAAGAAGGGGATAGTGTCATCAGATGGTATGGCTGTGATTCTCATCGGCATTTCGACGTGTGTGCTGATGACCATTGCCAACGCTATCAAGGCATCGCTCGGCAATCGAGTCCCAGTGCTGCTGCCGCTGTCCATGCAACTCGTGGCATGGTGTTGGAGTATGATGGAACGATTTGTGACGCTCGCTTCTCCAAATGCTGTGGAGGAGTGACAGAACTGTTCGAATCATGCTGGGAGAATGTTCAGCATCCTTATCTGATAGCCCAAGCTGACCCTTATTGCAACACTCAAGACAAACGACTGCTTAGCCGCATTCTGAACAGCTACGATCAGGAGACATCTCATTTCTATCGTTGGACAGTAAGCTATACGGACAGCGAACTGGCTGAGCTCATCCAAAGGAAATCTGGCATTGATTTTGGCCGCATTATCGATTTGCTGCCTCTTTCGCGGAGTCTTTCTGGCCGTATTGTCCTGTTGAAGATTGTTGGTGAGAAGCGCAGTGTTGTTGTCGGCAAGGAATTGGAAATTAGGAAGTGGTTAAGCGAAAGCCATCTGTATTCCTCAGCTTTTGAGGTGGAAAAGATTTCAGGCGGCTTTCGGCTTCACGGCAAAGGGTGGGGGCATGGTGTTGGTCTCTGTCAAATAGGGGCCGCGGTAATGGCCGATGAAGGCAAAACCTTTCAAGAGATTCTGCAATTCTATTATCCTGGCTCGAAATTAGGAAAGAGATGGTAAAAGCAAAGCAACATAACCCGTGGTTCTGGATTCCCTGCTTATGTGCCGCAGAAGAGATTCCCTCTGCAGTCGTCATCTATGTGGCGCTACTGATGTTCTTGCAGTTTGGAGCATCAGAGACCATGGCTGCTGTTTATGGTGGCTTGTTGTTTCTTCCCTTTTTGCTGAAGTCATTCCTCTATCTGGGTGCCAGAAAGGCTGCTCACATCAAGTGGCGTATTTGCGCTGTAGAGTTGCTGGTTTTCTTCAGCCTGATGTGGACTGCCATCTACCTGAGCGACAGCGTTGTTGAAGAATGGGTTCTGTTTCTTCATCTCTTTGCCTTGTCCTTGCTATGCTCTTGGCACGAACTATACTCCCGACTCTACTACCACAGCATGCTGCAGCCCCGTGAACAGCATATCTTCCGAAGTACTAAGATGGCAGCGTCGCTTGTTGCATTGATGCTGACTTATGGACTGCTCATCATCGTGGCGGGTTTCTTCGAAGTGTTCTTTCGCAGTTACCAAAAGGCATGGGCCATGGAAAGCAGCTTGGTGGCAGGTGTATTCCTGCTGTTTTGTGTGCTTAACGCCGTTGTGCTGCATGCCCCTCACCATCCCCTCAAGTTAGCGCTGCATCATCCTCAGTACGATTACCACATCTTCGACAGGATAAGAAAAACGCCTAACATCATGCGCGTGCTTGTCATCTTATTTCTCCTTCTGCTGCCACAATCGCTTCTTTTTCAAGTGCGTGTATTCTTTCTGATGGCTCCAGTTGAACAGGGTGGCTTAGGGTGCTCCTTACAGGATGTTGGCTTCGCTCAGGGTACAGTCGGCGTGCTCGCATTCTCCGTTGGGCTTATTGTTGGACGCTATTTGACTCTTGTGCATGGAAGGCGTCGTCTTTTCTGGCCAACATCCTTTGCGCTCACCCTCTCGCCGTTCCTTTATATGCTGATGGCTCTATATCCTCAACCTGATAACCTCTTCCTCATCTGTTGCATGGCATTCTTAGCCCAGCTTCTCTTCGGATTCGGACTCAACGCTTGTGGAGCGTTTATTGCTCATGTGTCAGGAGAACGCTACGCCAGCATCGTCAATTATATATATGTGCCGATGGTGGCAGCCCTGATGCTTCCGCCTATGATGCTGTCTGGCTGCATCGTCACAGAATTAGGGTATAGTGATTACTTCACGCTTAGTGCATTGCTGGCTCCGTTGGCTTTGACAGCGCTGGCGGTTGGAAGAGTGAAAGATATCTTATTTGCAAAAGAACTATGAAAGGAAAATTGAAACCTTATGCCTGGGTGCCAAGCCTCTATCTTGGCGAAGCCCTTCCATTTTCAGCTGTTATGCTCATTTCCGTAATCATGTTTCAGGAACTGGGATTGACCGACGGGCAGATTACCGTCTATACAGGCTGGTTGGGTCTTCCTTGGGTCATTAAGCCTATCTGGAGCCCGATTGTTGATAACCTGAAAACCAAACGATGGTGGATTGTGACGATGCAGTTCCTGATGGGTATATCACTGGCTCTCGTGGCATTTACCTTGCCCACATCCTTTTGGCTTCAGGGTACCCTCGCCGTGTTCATGGTGATAGCTTTTGCCAGCGCAACTCACGATATCTCCGCCGACGGTTTCTATATCATAGGCTTGGCAGACAAAGACCAAGAACTGTATGTTGGTGTTCGAAACACATTTTACCGTATAGGAATGGTGATAGGTCAGGGCGGACTTGTTCTTCTGGCAGGTTATATGCAGCGTGGAGTGTTCGGCTCAGCCCTTCAGTCCGTCACTGCTTCTTGGGTTGCCGTCTTTGTCATTCTTGGCATGCTGCTGTTCCTTCTCGGAGTATACCATGCCTTTATCCTGCCCAAAGTAGAGCATGCTGTGCATGACCGTTTTCATTTCAGAGAGCAGTTGCGCGAGTTTGGCATGACACTCAAGGTCTTTGTCACTAAGCCGCACATCATTTCTGCCCTTTGTTTCATTCTCCTTTTCCGTCTTCCAGAGGGTCTGCTCACGAAAATTGTCCCTCTTTTTCTGAAGCGCAGCGTTGCAGAGGGCGGTTTGGCCATGAGCGACGTCGATTTCGGACTCATCTATGGCACTTTAGGAGTGATAGGGCTTCTGCTGGGTGGTATCATCGGCGGATGGGCCGTTTCCCGTTGGGGGCTGAAGCGCTGCCTTTGGCCTTTGGTCATGTGCATCACCCTCCCCGACATTGTCTATGTCTATCTCAGCTATTATCCTACGGCAAGCCTTTGGATTATAGGCTCCTGCGTCTGCATAGAGCAGATAGGGTACGGACTCGGCTTTGCTGCCTATACCCTTTATCTCGTTACCTTCTCTCGTGGCGAACGCGCCACGGCTGTGTTCTCCATTTGCACGGCAGGACAGTACCTTGGCGGAGTCATGCTGCCAGGCATGGTCTCCGGCCTCATCTCTGACGACATTGGCTACCAGAACTTTTTCTGGCTCATCATGCTGCTCTGCCTCGTCACCTTTGCCGTTACCGCATTCGTAAAGATAGAAAAAGACGAGCGATAGGGTCTTTCCCCTTTCCTAGTGATTCTTCTGAGCATCTCCTTGTTGAGGAGATGCTTGCATTGTTGCCCTGCATTGATGTGTGGGCATTAGTTATGGAGAGTTTTGGGAAAAAGAATCCCCGGCTCTGTTGCGGAGTCGGGGACATGGCATGGCTTATGCCTATGCTTGTGCTGATAGATGGCGATGTTGACTTACAAGCCAAGCTTGTCCTTGAGCGCGTTCTTTGCGTCTTCAGCAGCCTTGTCGAGTGTTTCGCTTGCTTTCTCCTTTGCTGCTTCTTCAGCTTCTTCGAGTGCTTCGCTGCCAGCTTCTTTCAGGTCTTCTGCTGCTGTCTCTGCATCTTCAGCGATTGCGTCAGCTGCGTTTAATGCGTCAGCAGGGATAGCCTTGATTGCAGATACGATGCTTGATACTGCTTCGTTGTCTTTTGCAAATTCGTTGATTTTCTCTTCGTTGTCCTTGATGTACTGCTGCACCTTAACAAGATAAGCTTTAGCTTCTTCTATCTTGCCTTCCTGCTGCAGTTTGGTGATGTATTCCTTAGCTTTGGTGAGAATAGTCTTGGTGTCTTCTGCGCTTGCTGACTCAATTGCTGTTGAGAGTTCGTTGATGGCTTCTGTTGCTGCCTCTGTAGCCTGAACTGCTTCTGCAGAGATTGAATCGGTTTCAGAACCGCCCTGTGCTGTTCCGTTGCATGCTGAGAATGTGATAGCTGCAATAGTTACGATTGCAAAAAAAATCTTTTTCATTTTTCTTTAATGTTTAATTGTTACACATAGTGATTTGTCAAAATCGTTGCAAATATACCACAATTACGTCATTTAGAAAATAAAAAACTGTTTTTATTGTTATTTAAATGTCTTATTGGGGATTAGAAAACGGCTGTTGAAACACGGATGATGAAAAGCGTACCCCTCGGGTCCGACATACCGTACCCCTCGGGTCCACCATGTCGGACCCGAGGGGTACGCTTAAGGCTGAGTGGGGATATAGCTTAATATTTAATGATAGGAAAGGTGCTATTTTTTCTTTGGGAATGCTTTGTAACTCTCTTTTAACAAGTCTGTAATAATCCTGTAACATTTGTGTGCTATCTTTGCCGCAGAATTTAACTTAATTTTATTTAATCAAAGGAAAGAAGAGTGGGTCTGAGCGTTTTTTGCAGAGGACTGTATGGGGAGTTTTTAAGAAAAGAATAGTGAAAATATACAAATTTAATTGTTATAAAGATGGAAACAGTTTATTTTATTATTGTAGGTTTTTTGCTGTTGCTGGCTGTGTTTGACTTGTTTGTCGGAGTCGGCAATGATGCGGTTAATTTCCTTAATTCTGCCATTGGCGCAAAGGTGGCTAAATTCAAGACCGTTCTGATTATCGCTTCCATAGGTGTGGCAGTTGGTGCCGTCATGTCGGCTGGCATGATGGATTTGGCGCGTCATGGCATTATGCAGCCTGCGAATTTCTCGTTTCACGAGGTGATTTTGGTCTTTCTGGCTGTGATGGTGACTGATGTTATTGTTCTTGACGTGTTCAACACGTTGGGACTCCCTACCTCTACTACCGTTTCTCTTGTTTTTGAGTTGTTGGGCGGTGCATTTGCGCTTGCGGTGATGAAGATGATGGGTGACCCTTCGCTGGAATTGTCTGACTTGCTGAATTCAGACAAGGCGCTGACGGTGATTCTGGGCATCTTCTTGAGTGTAGCCATCGCCTTTGTTGCGGGTATTGTTGTTCAGTGGCTGGCGAGAGTTGTCTTCACGTTTGATGCTCGCCGCAAGAAGCCGGTGGCTTCCATGCTTTTTGGTGGAATAGCACTCACCATTTTGGTGTATTTCATCTTTATCAAAGGCTTGGCAGCATCTCCTTTCCTTGACGAGGGTGTGCGCTTATGGATTACAGGTAATACGCCCATGCTTTTGGCGTTTGTTTTCTTGGCTTCTTGTGTCCTTTCCTTTGTTTTGGGTTTGTTGCGGGTAAACATCTTCCGTGTGACGGTTCTGACAGGAACATTTGCGCTGGCCATGGCCTTTGCAAGCAATGACTTGGTTAATTTCATCGGTGTTCCTTTAGCGAGCTTGGATGCATGTACGGACTGGGTGGCAAATGGTGCAGGGGATGCAGATGGCTTTATGATGATATCGTTGATGGAATCTGCTAAATCTCCTTTTGTTTACCTGTTTCTTGCAGGTGTTGTGATGGTGATAGCCATGGCTACTTCAAAGAAAGCTCACAATGTGATTAAGACATCGGTGGATTTGAGCCGTCAGGATGAAGGTGACGATATGTTTGGTTCTTCTCGTGCTGCACGCAGCATTGTGAGGGCAACACAAGAGAGCAATGCTTTTATGATGCGTTTTGTGCCGAAGTCGCTGCTGGCGGCTATTGACCGCAGGTTTAACAAGGAGGTGGCGGTGCTGCCCGAAGGAGCAGCGTTTGACCTTGTGCGTGCTGCTGTGAATTTGGTTCTGGCTTCAGTCCTTATAGTCATTGGTACTAATTTCAAGTTGCCGCTTTCCACTACGTATGTGACTTTTATGGTGGCTATGGGTTCAAGCCTGGCCGATCGTGCATGGAGCCGTGAAAGCGCTGTGTTTCGTGTGACTGGCGTGATGAGTGTGATTGGAGGATGGTTTGTAACGGCAGGTGTTTCATTCCTGGCATGCAGCATTGTCTGCCTGTTGATGTATTGGGGCGGATTCGTTGCAATGTTTGTGTTGATGGGGCTGGTGGTGTTCTTCCTTGTACGCAGCCAGATTCAGTTTGGGCAGAAGGTGAAGAAGGACAATCAAGACTCTGACTTCCCGTTGATGATGCGCACTCGCGAGCCAGAGGTTGTCTGGGACATGCTTTGTGGTTATATAAGCAAGAATCAAAGCGAGGTTTGCCGTTTTGCCTTGAAGCAGTATGAGGCGATTCTTGATGGTTTGTCTAAGGAAAATTTGAAAGGTTTGCGCATGGTGGCTCGACAGCTTGCAGCAAAGCGGGAATCGTTGAAAAAGACTCGTAAAAAAGAGTTTTTGGTGATGCGCCGTGTTCCGAAATCGTTGGCTGCAGAACGTAACACATGGTTCCATCTGGGCGCTAACAGCAATCAGCAGTTTGTCTATTGTCTGATAAGGTTGCTTGAGCCTGTAAAGGAACATGTGGATAACAATTTCAATCCGCTGCCTGATTTCTGCAAAGAAGAGTTTGAACCGATGCGCGCCCGGATTGTCGGACTGATGAAGGAAACTGCGGATAAACTTGCTGACGGCAGTTTTGAGGGGTATCGGCAGGTGCTGGAGGAGGCGGACAAATGCAAAGATGAATTGTCTGTGCTTCGCAAGCGGCACATTGATCGTCTGCATAGTTGTTCCGACACGGCTGATTACCACATCTCGCTTGTCTATCTGAATGTATTGCAAGAAAGTCAGGAGTTGCTGAGCATTATGCGCCATCAGTTAAGAGCTGGCAAGAAACTGATGGAGTGATACGCGTTCCAGTGGAATGGAACAGAGAACTGGAGGAACCAAGGTGCCTTTGTGTGGCCTTGGTTCCTTTATCTATGTGTAAGGTCTTGAGAAGTGCTTTAGGTTAAGGGTGTTTTTGTAAATATTTTTCTAAAAGTGTATTTGTTTTCTTCTTTTTTTCGTATCTTCGCCCTTTCAAAAAAGGAAAAGAACAAAATGAAACGGATTTCAACCTGTTGGATATTGCTTGGAACTTTGCTGATGATTCTTGCCTGTGGCGAGGACCGCACTTATGAGTATGAGGAGAAAACACAGCACAATCATTGGATGTATGATGTGATGCTGGAAAAGTATTTGTGGGCTGAAGCGTTGGCGTCTTTTGAGCCTTCGTGGAAGAACTATTTCTCTGCTCCTGCGCAGTTTATGGCTACGCTGACAGGAAAAAGCGGGCAAAAGGACTCTTGGTCATACGTGGAAATTGATACGGTGAATGCAGATAGTCACAAGAGAGGTAATTTTAATCATATAGATTCTTATGGCTTTGATTTCGTGTTGATGACAGACCCGACAGGAAGTACCACGAAGTCTTTTTTGCGTGTAATAACGGTGTATCCAGGCAGTCCGGCTGAAAGGTCGGGGTTGAAACGTAATGATTATATCAGTTCGTTTGATTCTTATAAGATTTCAAAGAAGAACATCACGAAATTGCAACAAGGACCTTCACGCGAGCTGGAAATCTGTCATTTGGCTGAAAATGAGATTGATGGTTCGCTTTTCTGGAGTGATACGGCAAAGATTGCAATCGGAGCTTCTGAATATGTGGAAGATGTTGCGTTTCCCGTTTCCAGAATCATAACAGAAGCTGGCAAGAGGATTGGGTATCTTATGTGCACCCGCTTGTTGGATGCTCCCGAAGAAAAACCGTATCCAGAGGCTGGAGTTTATAGAAGAATGCTGGATGATGCCATGATGCAGATGAAAGCAGCGGATGTGGAAGAGATGGTGCTTGACTTGCGTTTGTGTAATGACGGAACGATTGATATGGCGCAGCGTTTGGCAAGCTACGTCGTTGCTCCACAACAAGTGAACTCTATGTTTGCAAGGACTTTATGGAATGCTTCAAACGCGGCAAACAATAAGGAATATCCGTATGATGCTTCGGTCGATAACTTGGGGCTGGACAGGGTATATGTTATCATTGGCTCGTACACACGGGGAGCTGCAGAATGGCTTATTCATGCTCTGCAGCATACGATGGGTGTTGACAAGGTTGTTTTGATAGGCAAGCCTACAGTAGGGCAGAATGTAATGACGGAGCAGGTGGCGCATGCTTATAATATCCGTCTGTATCCTGTTGTTGCGTATGTGGCTGATGGCGGCGGGAATTATGATTATGGCAGCAAGACGCCTGCTGTTGAAGTGGACGAGTTTGGGTATTTGCAGCTTGGTGAGTATGGGACATTAGATGAAATTTTGCTATATACAGCGGTCGATGATATGCTGAACGGCAGCCATGATGGCAGTATTTGGGATTGAGAACAGACATTTTGTCTTATTTGGGTAGTCGGGAATGATTGTTGCAAGTTGGTTGGGTGTGTTGAACAACTAAAACAAAACTGCAACTATGAACTTCAACAATCAAAACAATCAAGGCCAGCAACCAACTGGCAAGGAGGTTCTTGAAAAGTATGCAACGAACCTCGTGGAAAGGGCTAGGGATGGAAAGCTTGATCCCGTCATTGGACGTGACGAGGAAATCAGGCGTATATTGCAGATTCTTAGCCGTAGAACAAAAAACAATCCAATATTGATAGGTGAACCTGGAACAGGAAAGACTGCAATCGTTGAAGGGCTGGCTCTCCGCGTTGTGCGAGGCGATGTGCCAGAAAACTTGAGAGAAAAGCAGCTTTATTCTCTAGATATGGGAGCATTGATAGCTGGTGCTAAATATCAAGGTGAGTTTGAGGAACGTCTCAAGGCTGTTGTTAAAGCTGTGGTGGAGAGTCAAGGGCAAATAATCCTCTTCATTGATGAAATCCATACGCTTGTGGGGGCGGGGCAGACTAGTGGCGCTATGGATGCAGCTAACATCCTGAAGCCTGCTCTGGCTCGTGGCGAATTGCGCTCTATCGGTGCAACAACGCTTGATGAGTATCAGAAGTATTTTGAGAAAGATAAAGCTTTGGAAAGACGTTTCCAGACGGTGATGGTGGATGAACCTGATGTTGCTTCTTCTGTGTCCATCTTACGTGGCTTGAAAGAACGTTATGAGAATCACCACAAGGTTCGTATTAAGGATGAAGCTATTTTGGCTGCTGTTGAGCTTAGCAACCGGTACATTACAGACCGATTCCTTCCTGACAAGGCAATAGACTTGATGGATGAGGCGGCTGCTAAGCTGCGTATGGAACGCGACTCTGTGCCAGAGGAATTGGACGAGCTTAGCCGTCGTCTGAAGCAGATGGAAATAGAGCGAGAAGCTATCAAGCGTGAGGGCGATAAAGAGAAACTTGCCGAGTTGAATAAGATTATTGATACACTCAAGGTTGAAGAACAAAGACAACGTGACAAGTGGGAGGGAGAGAAGGCGTTGCTGAATCAGATACAGAGCAGCAAGCAGCAGATAGAACAACTGAAATATGAGGCAGACAGAGCTGAACGTGAAGGCGACTATGGACGTGTTGCAGAAATACGTTATGGCAAGCTTCAGAGCCTTGAGGAGAATATTAAAGCTGTACAAGATAAACTCACTGAAGCTCAAGGAGGTGCAGCACTTGTGAAAGAAGAGGTTGAGGCGAACGACATCGCAGATGTGGTAAGCCGTTGGACGGGTATTCCTGTTAGCAAGATGCAGACGTCTGAGCGTGCAAAACTCATGCGTTTGGAGGAAGAACTGCATAAAAGAGTGATTGGGCAAGAAGAGGCTATCAAGGCTGTGAGTGATGCGGTACGTCGTAGTCGGGCTGGACTTCAGGACCCTAAGCGTCCTATTGGCAGTTTCATATTTCTTGGTACGACGGGTGTGGGAAAGACGGAGCTTGCAAAAGCGTTAGCCGACTATCTGTTCGATGATGAATCAATGATGACTCGTATAGATATGAGTGAGTATCAGGAGAAGTTCAGCGTTACCCGACTCATCGGTGCGCCTCCTGGATACATTGGTTACGAAGAGGGTGGCCAACTCACCGAGGCGGTGCGCCGCAAACCTTATTCTGTCGTGCTTTTCGACGAGATTGAGAAGGCGCATCCGGATGTGTTCAATACGCTTTTGCAAGTGCTCGACGATGGGCGGCTGACTGACAATAAGGGCAGGGTGGTGAATTTCAAGAATACTATCATCATCATGACTAGCAATGCCCAACGTGACCACCTGAAGAATATCTTCCGTCCCGAATTCCTTAATCGTGTGGATGATATCATCACTTTCACTCCTCTCAATGAGGAAGAAATCTTGCAGATAGTGAAGCTGCAGGTTGATAAGGTGGCTGCGATGTTGGCAGCTAACGGCATTGTTCTGGATGTAACAGAGGATGCGCTGTCGCTTATCGCAAAGGCTGGTTACGACCCAATGTTTGGTGCGCGTCCTATCAAAAGGGCTATTCAGGACAAATTGCTGAATGAGTTAAGCAAGCGTATTATAAGTGGTAGTATAGTGGCGGAACAGCCCGTTCATGTCGCTGCTCAGAATGGGCAACTGACTTTTGAACAGTAGGTAACGCCATGTTTTACTCCGAATAAACTAGGAGGATGCTTGCCTTCCAGGCTTATTTTCTGATGAAATGAAAGAAAAGGATGTCAATTGTTGTTGACATCCTTTTCTTTTTCTTATCTTTGTACCTTCAGAAAATATAGTCACTTGTTAATGGTGAACGACACATAAATTTAAAACACAAATACATGATGAAGCTATTAAAAGTTTTTTATCTGATGGCTGCGACGTTCGTCCCTATGGAGAGTGGGGCGCAACTTCCTTATCAGAATCCGGAACTGTCTCCGGAAGTGCGTGCTAAAGATTTGCTGTCTAGGCTAACCTTGGAAGAGAAAGCCAAGTTGATGGAGCATGGTTCGCCTGCAATTCCGCGACTCGGCATTCCCGAATTTAATTGGTGGAATGAAGCGTTGCATGGTGTGGGCAGAAATGGAACCTCGACGGTGCTTCCTATTACGATGGGAATGGCGTCTTCGTTTGATGATGAATTGGTGCAGAAGGCTTTTGATGCGGTCAGTGATGAGGCGCGAGCTAAAAACAATATAGCTCGCAAACAGGGGAGATGCAGAATCTATGAAGGACTCTCATTTTGGACTCCTAATATCAATATATTCCGTGACCCGAGATGGGGGCGTGGACAGGAAACGTATGGCGAAGACCCTTATCTGACGACCAAGATGGGATTGGCTGTTGTGCGTGGACTTCAAGGTCCAGAAGACAGCCGCTACCGAAAACTGTATGCGTGTGCCAAGCATTTTGCTGTACATAGCGGTCCTGAGTGGAACAGGCACTATTTCAATGTGGAGGAACTGCCTGAACGCGATTTGTGGGAGACGTATCTTCCTGCTTTCAAGGTGCTTGTTCAGGAGGGGAATGTGAGAGAGGTGATGTGTGCCTATAACAGAATAGATGGTGAGCCTTGCTGCGGCAGCAATCGTTATTTGCAGCAGATTCTTCGTGACGAGTGGGGCTTTGATGGCATTGTGACAAGTGACTGCTGGGCTCTGAATGACTTTTGGGGAAAGGGACGCCATGAAGTGGTTGATGATGTTGCCTCGGGAATAACGATGGCCTTGGTGGCAGGAACGGATGTTGAATGTGGCAACACATATAGTTCATTGCCTGAAGCGGTTAGCCAAGGACTGGTGACAGAGGACCAGATGGATGTGAGTTTGCTGCGTTTGCTGAAAGGGCGTTTTGAGTTGGGTGATTTTGATAGTGATGAGTTGGTGTCATGGCGCAGTATTGGTCCCGAAGTGATTGCTAGCAAAGAGCATCGGGCTTTGTCATTGCAGCTAGCAAGAGAGTCTATGGTGTTACTGCAGAACAAGAATGATGTTCTCCCTCTTTCCAAGAATATGAAAATAGCAGTTATTGGACCTAATGCGGCAGACTCTGTTATGCTGTGGGGCAATTACAATGGATTCCCTGCGCATACGACGACCATCCTTGATGGCATTAGGCAGAAGGCTGCTGAAGTGAGTTATCTTCGGGCATGCGGCCTTGTAGAACGTGTTGTTTCGGATAGCTGGTTCAGCAGGATACGCCATACAGAAGGTCGACGTACAGGTGTGGCGTCTCAGTATTTCAACAATCAGAACTTTGAAGGAGAGCCTGTTGCTCGCAACTCTTATCGACAGGCAATGAAGTTTGACAATGGTGGAGCAACGACCTTTGCATCAGGCGTTAATATTGAGGACTTTTCTGTAAGATATGAAGGAGTGTTGACGGCGAATGCTACGGAAAACATTACGTTCTCTCTGAAATATACGGATAGACTGATGCTTGTGGTAGGAGGAGACACTTTGGTGCATGACTGGAGTGGAATAAACGAAGACTCTGTTAGAACGGTGAGTATTGACTATGATGTGGAGAAAGGAAAATCTTACGATGTTCAGTTGAGTTATGTACAGAACACAGGAAGTGCTGTGCTGCATTTTGACGTAGGGCATACGCTCAATTGCACCGATGAGGAGATTCTTGCCGCAGCCGCAGCTGCTGATGCTGTGGTGTTTGTAGGAGGCATTTCGCCTCGTCTGGAAGGTGAAGAGATGCGGACAAACTATCCAGGTTTTAAAGGTGGCGACCGTACGAATATTGAACTTCCTCAGGTGCAGCGTGAAATGCTGGCTCTGCTGAAGACTACAGGTAAGCCACTTGTCTATGTCAACTGTTCTGGAAGCGCAATGGGTATGGTGCCGGAAACGCAGAATGCAGACGCTATTCTTCAAGCATGGTACGGAGGCGAATGCGCAGGAGAGGCTGTGGCGGATGTATTGTTTGGCGACTATAATCCTTCGGGAAAGCTGCCCGTTACTTTCTATAAGAATGCGGAACAATTGCCTGACTTCCTTGATTATACGATGAAGGGGCGCACTTATCGATATATGAAGGAGACCCCTCTCTTTCCTTTTGGATATGGGAAAAGCTATACGACGTTCTCGCTGGATAAACCTTCTTATAAGAAGGGGAAGGTTTATGTGACAGTTACAAATACTGGAGAGATAGATGGATGTGAGGTCGTACAAGTGTATGTGCGCAAGCAGGGAGATGCAGAAGGTCCGAACAAGACATTGCGTGCTTTCCAAAGAGTACAACTCAAGGCTGGTGAGTCCAAGAAAGTTGAGGTGCTTCTTCCTCGCGAAAGTTTTGAATGGTGGGATGCAGAGACTAATACGATGCGGGTACAGAAGGGGAGGTTTGATGTGCTGGTTGGCAATTCAAGTGATGACAAAGACTTGCAGAAGTTAGAGGTTAAGCTGTAAGATGGGAGCAAATAGGTTTTCCCCTCACAAGAATAGGGGGAATCTTCGAGGCTCTTACATAAGTTTTCCGTAACTTTGCAGTTGTATTAATAAGGTGTGAAACTTTTGCAGTTGAGCACAAAACAAAAAATAAAAGATGAAAAAGATTTTTACATTAGTGGCGCTTGCAGCATTGCTGTACAGTTGCGTTGCAGGCTCGGACAAGAGTCAAGAAAATGAAGTGAAAGACATTCAAGGAGAATGGGCGATAGAAGAAGCTATGGGTAAAAGCACAGCAGGAGGTGACAAGGAGGCCGTCATTACATTCGCTGCAGATTCTACGTTTGCAGGTAATGCTACGGTTAACTCATTCTTTGGAGATTATCGTTATGTAGCAGAAGGGGATAGCCTGATTCTTGACCATGTAGGGATGACTCGCATGATGGGAGGAAGCATGGAAATCGAAGCAGAAGTGGAAAAGGCAATCAATGCTTTGGTGACTGTGGAACTGGCAGACAGCGTGGCCGTTCTGTTCGACAAGGATAAGAACCAGGTAATGAAACTTCGCAGAAAATAACAGCTTGGTGTTAAGAATATGATGATAGGGTATGTCTGCAAAGGCGTGCCCTATTTTGTTGGATTTAAGCTTATTGCGATGCTGGTTGCTATTGTAGGCAAACTGCATTCATGAGTGCTCTTGTCTTGCGCCGCGCAAGGCATTTTCCCTACGCCCTGTAAGAAATTGTCTCTACAAGGTGTTTTCAATGCAGGGATGGGAAGCTGAGGCTTTTCTTGTGCTGATAAGAAAAAGGGACATCCACATACAATGTATGGATGCCCCTTTTTGTTTTTGTTTGAGGAACGTGTTGGTTACTTTTCTGCCCCTTCCTCTGTTGTGTCTTCTTCGGCTTCTTTGCTAACAAATTCTGTAATGCCGTATTCGATGAGGATGTTGTACCATGACAGGACTTTGCGCATGTCGGAGACGCGAACACGATCTGTGTCGTAATTAGGAAGGACCTTTGCGAAGAATGCGATGATGTCGTCTTGGCTAGCTTTCTTGGGAGAAAGCTCTACGGCCTTGCTGTCATAGCAGTTCTTGATTGATTCAAATACAGATGCGAGGCTTACTTCGTTGTCATCGTCGGTGTAGATGGAAATGTCACCAAGAGATACAACTTGGTCGGCTCCAAAAGCAGGCATGCGCTTTTTCTTTTCGTCCACGGTTTCAACGATGAGGCTCTTGTTGCCTCGTGACACGAGTTTGTAGAGTCCTGGTTTGCCAGAGATGGCGAGAATTTTTCTAATCATGATGTATTTTATTTGGTTTTTAGTTGCTTGAGTATTGTTTCCAATTGTTTGTTGATGTCCTGAATGCCATCATTGATGATACAGAAATCAGCGTGTTGGCACTTTTCCTCTTCGTCCATTTGTTGTGCCATTCGAACTTCTATTTGTTTTGCTGACGCATTGTCGCGCGCTATGGCTCTTTGGAGTCTTATGTCTTTGGGCGCATAAACTTCTATCGTTGCATCTACGGTTTTGTCAAATTTTGCTTCAAATAGCAAGGCGCTTTCTTGAACTACGATATCTGCTTGCTGCCTGTTTGCCCAATCTGTGAAATCTTGCATGACAGCAGGATGTACGATGCTGTTAATGATTGCTGCATTTTCTGTGTTAGCGAACAAGAACGCAGCAATGGCGGCTTTGTTCAGTACCTTGTCGTCGATGTAGGCGTCTTTGCCAATGACCTGTTTCAGCCGTTGTTTGATGAGAGGGCTTTCTGTCATCAGACGCTTGGCCTCTTGGTCGCAATTATACACAGGCATCCCTTGCTGCTTGAGCAGGTTGCAAACGTATGACTTCCCTCCGCCAATGCCTCCTGTGATGCCTATTTTAATCATTCTGCTGCTTGCTCTATTACGTATTCAACGGATTCGGGAGATATGCGCAGATTGCGGATGTTGGCTGGACGCTGGCGGACTTGCAGTTTGCAGTGGTCGCCTTTGCCCGTGTCCTTGTAGTCGGCAACGAGCAGAAAATCTTCTGCGATGATGTCGTCGTAGAGTGTAGAACTAACCAGAAAGGTGACATTAGCCTTGAGCGGGAAGGTGCGCATAATCTTGTTTTTGGGCACATTCTCGCAATAGATAGGGAGTTCTATGGTTTTGTCGGTGAAGATGTCCACACAGATGCTGGCGCTGATAGAATCTGGAGAGACCTTCGCCCCACGAGGTGCAACCAGCGCCAATCTTGTTTTGATGGTGTCTTCTATGTCTTGATAGATGGCATTCTCGGTCGGGATGCTCGTGATGCTTTGGTAGATGTTTTCTGGTGCATATACATCGACCGAATCGGGCGAGAGAATCGTGCCGCAGTGGAATCTGCCTGCTGAAGTTGAAATGGAGCCCTTGAAAATGACAGGAACTCGCTTGTGCTGCCCGTTAGAATAAAAGACTTCAACTTTGTTCGGCAGGGTGGACCTGTATGTCATACCCTCGGGCTTGACCTTCTGTACAGCACGGCGGAAATTGTTGGCATCGATGATGATTGTGCCATTGCTGTTTTCGATTTCCTTGAAGCTGACTGTTAGCTCGCGATTGTCGTGAATCATGAACTTGTGGTAGAAGGCATTCCAACCTTTGCTTGCATAGTTTACGATGACCTCTTGAGGCATATCGCTTGTAAAGATGATGTTTCTTGGCAAGTCTTCTATCTTGAGCTTATAGTTAAGGCTGACTTCTGTCGTTTCTTTAACCGATTGCATAAACCAGAAGATGACAGAGATGAAGAGGAATGTCAAGAAAACAAGAAAATTGCGGTTAACCTTGATGAACCGCAATCTTCTGATTATAACTTTTGCGAAGTCTGCAAGCATTTGATTCCTAATATTTAGCAAGGGAAAGGATTACTGCTGCTGTGGTTGCTGGCTGCCCTCTGCGTATACGTAGTTGCGGTCAATTTGGATGGTAACGCCCTTTGATACTTCAATGGTGAGGTATGGCATACCTTCGTTGAGTGACTTCACTGTGCCGTATACACCACTTGCAGTGATGACTTTGCTCCCGATTGTGAGGCTCTTGCGGAAATTCTCGATTTCTTTCTGGCGTTTGCGCTGTGGTCTGATCATGAAGAAGTAGATAATTACGAACATGATGACAATCATGAGAATCATGCTCCAGTCGAAACCGCCCTGTGCAGCACCTGCTGCTTGAATGAGTTTGAACATAGTCGCTTGTTTTTAGAGATTATTATTTATAAATAATGTATATGTCTTTGGAGGAAGCTTTAGGCTTTTGTCAGCTTGTTCTCTTTTTTCAACATCTTTGCTATAGAATCTATGATTCCGTTGACATAGCCTGAGCTTTTAGGTGTACTGTACCATTTCGCAATTTCAACATATTCGTTGATGGTGACAGATATGGGAATCTGGGGAAAACTCAGAAGCTCAGCGATGGCAATCTGCATGATGACAACATCCATGTATGCCAATCTGTTGAACTCCCAGTTCTTTACGCTTTTGCCGATGAGCGAGCGGTAGTATTCGTCGTTCATGATAGTGCGGCGGAATAGACGGATGGCAAATTCCTGATCCTCCATGTCCTTGTATTCTGGCACGAGTTCCTGGTTGGCGCCATTTGCAGGGTCAAATTTCTTGATGGTCTTAAGAACAAACGTGTCAATGATTTCCCTGTCGTCATTCCAGTAAAGGCTTTGCTCTTCGAGAATATCGTCGATGCGCTCATCTTTCATGATGATGTTCTTGTAAATCTTTCTCCACACCTCTCTGTCGTCAGCATACGTGACATTGTCCATCGCCATGTATTCTTGGTAGTATTCGCTTTGGATGATGTCGCTGTAGAGCTTTTTGATGTAATCAATGTCGTTATTCCAGCTCTTTTTCTTGGTATCTACAAATTCTTGCAACTGCTTGTTGGCTTCAAGTTGGGCTGTGAATTGGTTGTCGGCAAAACGATGGCTGACAACTTCGTCAATGTGTCCCACTTTGTTTATCTCTTCTTTTTCCTCAACTTGCTTGTATGCGTATCTGGAGACGCTGACCATGAGCAGCAGCATGTAGTTGTAAAGGTCGTATGCTTTGGAAAGACTGAACAGAAGTTCTTTCTCGGCGGTATCAATGCTTTTGCCGCTATTCTGATAATATGCGTACATGAGCTGTACGATTTTCAGACGGATGAGTGTTCGGTTAATCATAAATCAAAAAACTCTTTTTTTGTTTACATTTAATAATGAATCTGAAATAGTCCAGATGTTTTTGCTTTTACTGTTTCCTTCTTCGAATTGACTGCAAATTTAGTGATTTTCTTTGAAAAAACGGAGCTTTTTGTAACAATGATTATGTGAAAACGAAAAAAAGGGAACAAAATCTTGTGTAAAAGAAAAATAATTGACAATTTTGTAACAAAAATATCATGTAGTATATACTTAAAACGTAACACTAAAATTGTTGATTATGGGTGAAACAGACAAAGACCTCGTTTTTTCCGAGAGTGTCAAGGCGGGTAAGCGCATCTACTATTTTGATGTGAAGCAGAGTAGAAATGGTGACAGATACATTGCTATCACAGAAAGCAAGAAGATTAATGAGGGGACATTTGAGAATCCTCGTTTTGTGTTCGAGAAGCATAAGCTATTTCTTTATAAGGAAGACTATGAGAAGTTTGTGGAGGCTTTGACAAAGACGCTTGAGATTGCAAAAGGCAATGCGCCTGCAGTTCAAGCACCAGCAGAAGCAGCTCCTGTAGAGAATGCTGTTGAGGAGGCTGCTGTGTCAGTTGAGGAGGTTGCAGCAGAAGAGAAAGCAGAAAAGAAGAGTTTTCTGGATAAGGTGAAAGACATTTTCTAATGCTTCGGGAAGAGGCACAAAAGTGACTCTTCTTGTATGTAGGCAAGTTTTTCGGCTTTATAAATGTAAAAAATAAGGTAAAACTTTTGTGGGTATCTGCAAAAGTTGTACCTTTGTGCCGCTTTTTTGGGCAACACATAGGCTCATGTGGAAATGTGGGTCATCGTGTGATGGCGAATTAAGCGCTCAGTGCAGATTCGAAAACGCTTTTTGGATTTGCAGCAAAAGACTTAATTTATAGTAACACAAAAACAAGAAAAATGAGAGAAATTACAATCAATGCTCAGGCTCGTACAGAGTTTGGCAAGAAGGCAAGCAAAGAGCTTCGCCGCGCAGGTCAGATTCCTGCAGTGTTCTACGGAGTTGAGAAGGATGAGAAGGGACTTCCTGTAGCAAAGTCTATCCAGATTTCAGAGAAGGAACTGGCAAAGCTCCTTTATACTCCAAATGTATATATTGTAAACCTCGTTGTTGAAGGCACACCGGTTAAGGCTATCCTCAAGGACCTTCAGTGCGATTTCGTTACAGACCGTCCTGTACACGTAGACTTTTATCAGATTACAGAAGATAAGCCTGTTGTATTCGAAATTCCTGTCAAGTTGAACGGTCTTGCAGAAGGTGTACGTGCCGGTGGTAAGCTCGCTCTCAATGTTCGCAAGCTTGCAGTGAAGGCGCTTTACACTCAGTTCCCTGACACTCTTGATATTGATGTGACAAGCCTTGGACTTGGCAAGTCAATGAAGGTTGGTGCTCTTTCTTATGAAGGTCTCGAAATCATCACTTCTAAGGAAGTTGTTGTTTGCGCAGTTCGTATGACTCGTGCTGCTCGTGCTGCACAGGCTGAAGCTGCAGCTGGCAAAAAATAATCATAGAAATTTAATGATAAAAAAGAGGGTGTATCATAGTCATGTGACTTTTGATACACCCTCTTTTTCTGCAATTTATGTGGTTGATAGACTTGTTTCGGCGTACAAAGCCGGAGTTGGCAGATTGTAGTATGAAGTATTTGATTGTTGGTTTAGGCAATATTGGCGATGAGTATGTTGGAACTCGTCATAATATAGGTTTCCATATCATCGATGCATTTGCCGATAAGCAAAATGCTGTTTGGGCAGACAAGCGCTATGGCGCCATTGCAAAGACTCGAGTGAAGAATGCGGAACTGATTCTTTTGAAGCCGTCTACGTTTATGAATTTGTCGGGGCAGGCCGTACGCTATTGGGCGCAGCAGGAGAAAATACCCGTGGAGAACATCCTTGTCATTGTTGATGATTTGAGTCTTCCCGTTGCAAAAGTCAGAATGCGTGGCAATGGGAGTGCGGGTGGACATAACGGGTTGAAAAACATTGAGTCCTGCATGATGACGCAGAATTATGCTCGTATCAAGTTTGGAATAGGTAATGATTTTCCCAAAGGTGCGCAGGTGGATTTCGTGCTGGGAACTTTCAGCGACGAAGACAATAAGCTGATTGGCGAGAAGATGGAGTATGTGGGTGACATGATTAAAAGTTTTTGTCTGCAAGGTCTGGCTCGCACGATGAATCAATATAATAAAAAGTGAACAACGTGTTGGGCGATTGGGAAGTGGTGAGGTTAGGCTCAATTCGCAATGGCGCAATATTCTGAAGAGTAGGAAATGGAAGCTCGATTGGACAAATGGCTATGGGCGGCACGTATCTTCAAGACACGTACTATTGCCGCAGATGCGTGTAAAAATGGACGCATATCTATTGCTGGCGTGAAGCAGAAAGCGTCTAAAATGATAAAAGAAGGAGATGTGATAGAGGTGCGAAAGCCTCCTATTACTTATTCTTTCAAGGTGCTCAAGGCTATCCAGAACAGGGTGGGGGCAAAGCTCGTGCCTGAAGTTTTGGAGAATGTGACGACGAAAGAGCAGCTAGAACTTCTGGAAATGAATCGTATCAGTGGATTTGTTGGGCGTGCGCGCGGAACAGGCCGTCCGACTAAAAAAGAACGGCGTGACCTTGACGATTTTATCCAGCCGTCTTTCTTCGGCGATTTCGACTTTGATTTTGATGACGACGATGATGAAGAGGACGGGATGGCAGGGCTCTATCCTGAGGAGGAATAAGCTGTTTTTTGAATACTATAACATCTTCTGAACGAGTGGACTATATGCTGTAACTGCGATGCGCCCCATGTCGACCAATCGACATGGGGCGCATCGCAGTTATAAGCGTTCTTTTTGTGACATTGACATGTGCTCGCAATCTCTCCAGTACCTCCGAAGAGGTACTGGAGTACCGCCTAGGAGGTATTTGAGTACCTCTTCGGAGGTACTGGGGAGGTTGCGGGGCACTTGTGTGTTATATTCCAAGCTTTTGTTCTGCAATCTGGCAGATGTTGACGATTGTCATCATAGCCTTTTCGAGGCTTTGCACGGGGCAGAATTCGTGAGGACCATGGAAGTTGAGTCCGCCGGCGAAGATGTTGGGGCATGGCAATCCCATGAAAGAGAGTTGGGCGCCATCGGTTCCGCCGCGAATGGCTTTTACTTTAGGGACAGCTCCAGTTTGGGCGATGGCTTGCTTGGCAATGTCGATGATGTACATCTTGTCTTCTATCTTCTCGCGCATGTTATAGTATTGGTCTTTCAACTCAAGCATGGCGATGTTGCCGTATTTGTCGTTGATGGCCTCTACGGCTTCTGTCATTTCTGATTTCCGGCTTTCGAAATATTCTCGGTCGTGGTCGCGTATGATGAAAGACAGCTGCGCTTTTTCCACTGTTCCGCTGATGTTGGTGAGGTGAAAAAAACCTTCGTACCCCTCCGTTGTTTCAGGAGTTTCGTCGGCTGGAAGCATGCCGACGAGTTCTGTGGCTATGCGGACAGCATTCACCATTTTCTCTTTTGCGTACCCTGGGTGTACAGAACAACCGTTGATGGTTATCTTAGCGGAAGCCGCGTTGAAGTTTTCAAATTCTATCTCACCAACTTCACTTCCATCCATTGTGTAGGCGAAGTCACATCCAAACTTCTCTACGTCAAAGTGATGGGCGCCAAGTCCAATCTCTTCGTCGGGATTGAAACCGACGCGGATTTTCCCGTGCTTTATTTCAGGGTGCTGCAGCAGGTAAACCATGGCTTGTACAATTTCAGCTATGCCGGCCTTGTCATCAGCGCCTAGCAGCGTGGTGCCATCGGTTATGATGAGGTCTTCTCCTACGTGGTCAAGCAGTTCGGGAAATTTGGTCGGGGACGTAATGAGGCTGTCATTCAGAACGATATCCCCTCCGTCGTAGTTCTTTACAATGCGTGGCCGTACATTCGCTCCTGATGCGTCAGGGCTTGTGTCCATGTGGGCGATGAAGCCAATGGTCGGCACCTTTTTGTCGGTGTTGGAGGGTAATGTGGCGTATAGGTATCCCAGTTCGTCAAGCTCTACATCTTGCAACCCTTCTTTTATGAGTTCTTCTTTGAGATGCTGTGCAAAGACTCGCTGCTTCTCTGTCGAAGGCGTTGTATTGGTCTCCTCGGATGATTGCGTGTCGAATGATACGTAATTTAAGAATCTTTCTGTAATTTCCATGCTATATGATTATTTGCGGTTTGGTTACGGAATGTATAAATATTTGATGAACCTAATGGTAAACGGCATGGATGTTTGTGCGTTTTTTAAGATGCTTTTGATTTTTAAGGCGCTTGTTTGCCATGCTATTTTGCTTTTGGCTCTTCTTTTGAATGCGAATTTAAGGAAAAAACTTTGGATATGTGTTTGTTATCCGTAAATTATTGTTAACTTTGTCCAAATTTTGTGATTTTTAATAAAATAAAATATCTCTGTTTTCCGTTATAAATACATGACGTAATGGAATGAAGAGAGAGATGAACTTAGAAATGGAATCTGCAAATATAGATGGAATGAATGGACTTGAGAGGGGATTGAAGCGTGTGGGTGATGTGGTAGGTGCAATTCTTTTATTAATTTTATTGTCTCCTGTTTTCCTTTATATCTACCTCAGGCAGAAACTGAGTGTTAAAGGACCGGCAATCTATAGCCAGGAGCGCATTGGCAAAGGAGGGAAGACCTTCTTGATTTATAAGTTTCGTACTATGGTTGTTGATGCGGAAAAGGATGGAACCCCTTTGTTGGAGCAGGCTGATGACCCTCGCCTGACAGAGTTCGGGAAGTCTCTGCGCAAATGCCATTTGGATGAACTTCCGCAAATATGGAATGTCCTGAAAGGCGACATGTCTTTTGTGGGGTATAGACCTGAACGAAAGTATTTTATAGATCAGATAATGATACACAATCCAGATTATCAGCTGCTGTATAAGACCGCTCCGGGTATCACGTCAATGGCTGCTATCAAGAATGGCTATACCGATACGATGGAAAAGATGCTGGTGAGGCTTGACATGGACCTTGAGTATTTGAGGAACCGTAGCTTGATGCTCGATTGGAAGATTATATTTCAAACATTATTTAATTTCTAAATATTAGAATATCAATCATGAAGCGCTCTTTAATCAAGAAACTTCTTTTTGTTGTTAGTTCTATTGTGATGTGTTTACCTGCTTATTCACAGTCGATGACAGATGAGCAGGTTATCAGTTTTGTGCAGCAAGAGACGGAAAAAGGGTCCACTCAACAGCAGATTGTGAGCAAGCTGTTGCGGCGTGGAGTGACTACCTCGCAGTTGCGTCAGATACGTAAGAAATATGAGGCTGAGCAGGCAAATTTGGGCGCGTCAGATTTGACAGGAAGAGATGCTCAAAAAACTCCCAACAGGCTGCGTCAGGAGCGTCAGGAGAGGGGAGAAGCATATCAGATGAGAAACCAATACATGCTTCAATCTCAATTCCGTGTCCAGAATCGTAATTATGGAACAAGAGCAGAGCGTGAGCAGGCCTTAGGCGAAGAAATCGCATTTATGGATATTGACTCGCTGATTTATTATCAGAATATGTTTGAAGAGGAAACTCCTGTGTTTGGTCGTAACATATTCAACAACCAAATGCTTACGTTTCAGCCCAATATGAATATGGCAACTCCAGCCAACTACCGTTTAGGAGCTGGCGATGAGGTTATTATTGATGTTTGGGGCGCATCGCAGGAAAGTTTCATGGAGACGATATCTCCTGATGGAGTTGTGGTGGTAGAAGGAGTTGGACCATGCAAAATTGGAGGAATGAGCGTTGCTGAAGCAACTTCATACCTGAGAACACGATTAGGTCAGTTCTATTCAGACTCTAACATCGAACTTTCTGTTGGCACCACTCGTAGCATTCAGGTGCAAGTGATGGGAGAGGTGAATATGCCAGGAACCTATACGCTGAGTTCTCTCTCTTCGGCGTTTAATGCGCTTTATGCAGCAGGAGGCATCAGTGATATCGGTACACTCCGCGACATCAAGGTGTATCGCCAAGGAAAGGTTATATCAACGATTGACGTTTATGACTACATCCTTCATGGCAATACAAAGGGCGATGTGATGCTTGCGGACAATGATGTTATCGTTGTTGGTGCGTATGACGCTCTGGTGCAGATAACAGGAAAAGTAAAGCGACCAATGTTTTACGAGATGAAGAAGAATGAGAGCTTGTCAACCATTCTGGATTATTCAGGCGGTTTCACAGGCGATGCCTACAAGAAGAACATCCGTGTTGTTCGCAAAAATGGTGCTGAGTATTCTGTCCATACGGTGGGCGAATTCGACTGGAGCAGCTTCTATCTGACGGATGGCGATTCTGTTCAGGTGGACAGCGTTATAGCTCGCTACTCCAATATGGTAGAGATACGTGGTGCCGTGTTCCATAGCGGTATGTATCAGATGGATGGGCATATCAATACAGTGAGGGAACTTGTCAAGGCTGCAGAGGGACTTCGTGAAGACGCTTTTACGGCACGTGCTGTTATGCATCGTCAGAAAGAGGACTTGACTCTTGAGGTGCTTGCTGTGGACATCAAGGGAATTATGGATGGAGCTGTTGCTGATATCCCGCTTCGGAAAAATGACGTGCTTTTCATCCCAAGTAAACTTGATATGGAGGGAGAACGTACTTTCTCAATAACAGGAGAGGTGCACTATCCAGGTGTCTATGTCTATGCAGACAATACGGCTTTGGAAGATTTGGTGTTGCAGGCAGGAGGTTTGACAGAGGCTGCGTCTTCTGTGAAAGTGGATGTTTATCGTCGTATAGAGGATGCGGTTTCATTGGAAGATACAGAGGAGTTGACCCAGACATTTACCTTTGCCTTGAAGGATGGTTTTGTGATTGATGGTGAGCCTGGCTTTATCTTACAGCCTTTTGACCAGGTTGTAGTAAGAAAAGCCCCTTCTTATGCAGAGCAGCAGAATGTGGAAATCTCTGGTTCTGTGAATTTTGCTGGTTCGTATGCCATGTCGAATAAGAATTATAAGCTGAGTGATCTCGTCAATGCTGCAGGTGGATTGAGTTCTTTGGGTTATGCCAAAGGAGCTCGGCTTGAGCGTCGAATGACAGAGGAAGAGCGTCGGCAGCAAGAAGAATCATTGAAAGCAGCGCAGATTGCATTGTACGAAGAGTCTATGCAGACAGATAATAGAAATTTTGATTTGAATCGAGCAGACTCTTTGTTGCAGATGAAGCTGGATGTGGGCAATACGTATCCTGTTGCCATAGACTTGGAGGAAGCTATGGCAAATCCTGGAGGTGAAGAAGATATTGTGTTGCGTCAAGGTGACCGACTTGTCATTCCTCAGTATTCTTCTACGGTAAAGATTACAGGCGATGTGATGTATCCAATTTCTATGAATTACAAAGAAGGGGAATCATTGAACTATTACATCAAGCGTGCTGGTGGTTATGGGGATAATGCCCGTAAGAGCCGTGTGTATGCTATTTATATGAACGGTTCGGTTGAATTGCTCAGCCATTCAAGCAAGAAAGCTGTGCAGCCGGGATGTACGATCGTTGTTCCATCAAAGGAACGAAAGGATAAGATGACGACTGCTGAATACGCAGCAATGGGTACATCTGCTGCATCAATAGCAACAATGATGGTAACAATAGCCAATATCCTTAAATAATAGCTAAGTTGAAAATGAGCGGGAAATACGATTTTCTGATTGTTGGCACAGGACTGTTCGGGGCTGTGTCTGCCTATCTCCTGAAGAAAAAGGGGCGCTCTGTTTTGTTGATTGATAAGCGGAACCATGTTGGTGGCAATGTTTACACGAAGAATGTAAATGGCATCAACGTGCATCAGTATGGAGCTCATATCTTCCATACAAGCAATAAGGATGTATGGCAGTTTGTAAATAGTTTTGTGGAATTCAATCGATATACCAATTCGCCTGTTGCAAACTATAAAGGAAGACTGTATAATCTTCCTTTCAATATGAATACCTTTTATCAGATGTGGGGAGTGAAAACGCCAGAAGAAGCTAAGACGAAGATAGAAGAGCAGAAGGCAGAGTATCATATTGAAAATCCGAAGAATCTGGAAGAACAGGCTATAAGCCTCATAGGCAAGGATATCTATGAAACCCTCATCAAAGGCTATACACAAAAGCAATGGGGGCGTAAGTGTACAGACCTTCCCGCTTTCATCATTCAGCGTTTGCCTGTGCGTTTTACATTTGATAATAACTATTTCAACGATAAGTATCAGGGAATTCCTGAAGGTGGCTATACAGCCCTTATCGAGAGAATGTTGGAGGGCTGCGATGTGCGGCTGGGGGTTGATTATTTTGACCGGAAAGAAGAATTAGATGCGCTCGCCGACCGCATTATTTACACGGGGGAGATAGACCGTTACTTTAATTATCAGTATGGGCATCTCCAATACCGCACAGTAACATTCGAAACAGAATTGCTGGAAGGGGTAGAGAATTATCAAGGTAATGCTGTCGTAAACTATACAGACGCAGAAACGCCTTATACACGCATTATAGAGCATAAGCATTTTGAATATGGCACTCAACCAGATACCGTTATCTCTAAGGAGTATAGCAAAGAATGGCAACCGGGTGATGAACCATATTATCCAGTAAATGACACGAGGAACATGGAACTTTATGCTAGATACAAGGCACTTGCCGATATGCAGGAAAACGTTATTTTTGGTGGTCGCCTGGCTGAGTATAAGTATTATGACATGCATAAGGTGATAGAAAGAGCAATGGAAGTTATTGGTGAAATTTAATAGCAATAATATGAAAGAGAAAGGAACAGAAGATGTTATAGATTTGCGTGAGATTGTAAAAGTTATCTATAAGAAAAGAAAGATGTTTGCATGGTCTCTGCCAATTGCATTTGTACTTTCTTGTATATGGATTTTGCCTCAGCCGCGTACCTATGTAACAAGTGTTACTTTAGCTCCAGAAATGACGGGAGAAATGACAGGAGGCGCCCTTGGCTCTATTGCTGCATCTTTTGGATTTAATTTAGGGGGAGGACAAACTAACGATGCCATTTACCCTGCATTATATCCTGATTTGTTTGCTACGAATACTTTTATGATAAGTCTGCTTGATATTCAAGTGGAAACCATTGACGAATCTGTAAAAACGGATTATTATACCTATCTGACAAAGCATCAGAAGAAGAATGTTTTAACAGCTCCTTTCATTTATGCAAAGAGAAAAATAAAAGCATTGATGAAGGAAACCCCAAAAGGGAAGAGTATTGAGGGGGATGGAGGAATAAACCCCTATATGCCTTCAGAGGAGCAGGAGATGTTGTTGGAAGGTATGAAGAGCAATATAACCTGTGATGTGGATGTTAAGACAGAAATGATTGTGATAACAGTGCAGGATCAAGACCCATTGGTTTGTGCTATTATTGCAGATTCCGTATGTGGGCGTCTCCAGAAGTTTATTACAGATTATAGGACAAGCAAGGCACGGAATGATTATGCTTATTATAAGAATTTGACAAAAGAAGCTAAGGACGATTATGAGAAAGCGGTGGATGTTTATAGTGACTTTTGTGATGCAAATCGTAACACGATACTCCAATCGGCTCTTTCTAAAAGAGATAAGTTGGAGAATGATATGCAAATTAAATTAAATACTTATAATGCGATGAGCACTCAGCTAGAAGCAAGTAAGGCAAAAGTACAGGAAAACACGCCTGCTTTTACAGTGTTGCAAAGTGCCTATGTGCCAGTAAAGCCAGAAAAGCCAAAGCGTATGCTTTTTGTGGCGGGAATGCTTTTCCTTACTTTTTTAGGAACAATCTTCTACATGTTTAAAGAAGATATAAAGAATCAGCTGATGCCCCCATCTAATAGAGGATAAAATTATAGATGAATCCATCCAAGAGAATATTTGTTAATACGATATTGCAATACGCGAGGTCGATCATCAACACTTTGTTGTCGCTCTATACTGTGCCTATAGTACTGAATGCTCTTGGAGAAGATGATTATGGGGTATACACTCTGGTGGCTGGTGTTGTCGCCATGTTGGGGTTTGTTACAAATGCAATGGTGATAACAACCCAACGGCATTTGTCGTTTTACTATGGAAAGAAAGATGTGCAGAAAGTTAGAATTTATTTTTCTAATAGTTTTTTGTTGCATCTATGTATGGCTTTTTTTCTTGTGGTAGTATTTGTTTCTCTCCGTGGCGTTTTGTTCTCTGGTTATCTGGAAATTGCGGAAGAGCGAAGAGAAATAGCTTCTTGGGTGTACATGATGGCTATCGCAATGTTGGTGCTAACGTTTATTTCTGCCCCATTTAAAGCATTGTTTATTGCAAAGGAGAATATATGGTACATAACCGCCGTCGATGTTTTTGATGGTATACTGAAGTTTGTATTAGCCATAACTCTTTTACAATTGAATGTGGATAAGTTGTTGATGTATGGAGTAATGATGTTGATTATTATGCTTGTTCAGTTTTTAGCGTATTCTGTTTATTCCGTCATACGCTTTTCAGAATGTCAGCCTACACGTATATTCAAAGATGTGGGGAAAACATATATGCTACAATTGGTGAACTTCGCAGGATGGACAACTTATGGTATGGGAGCAGTTATGGTACGTACGCAAGGTTTATCAGTTCTCTTTAATAAAATGCTATGTGAGACAGCCGTCAATGCTGCTTACGGAATAGGTCTGCAATTGTATTCTGCCGTATCTTTCATATCTTCTTCTGTACAGAATGCCATTAATCCTCGAATCATGCAATCGGAAGGTCAAGGTGATAGGAAACGAATGTTTAATTTGGCTGCCCAAGAAAGTAAGTTCGTTTCATGCATGATGGCCATTCTTTTTATCCCTTTATGTTTCGAGATGGATAGAGTGCTTGATGCTTGGCTGCAGGATGTTCCGTCTTATGCTCCTGTTTTTTGCCGATGTTTTTTACTGACTTTTTTAGCAGATCAACTCACATATGGACTTAATGCGGCAAACCAGGCTATCGGAAAAATTCGATGTTATACATTGATGATGTATACTCCCAAACTTTTGGTAATACCTGTTGCTTGGTATATGTTAAAGCAAGGTTCTTCGGTTTTTGAAGTGATGACGGTTTATGTTGTGGTAGAATTGCTTGTGGCGATAATGAGGCTTCCTTATATGCATTATGCCGGTGGATTATGTGTCGTTGATTTTTGTAAAAAGGTTTTCTTTAGACTTCTTCCTTTATTTATTTGTTTAACAGCAGTTTCTTGTGCACTAAGTTATACGAGTAGTCATTGGTGGAGATTCTTTTTTACCATTCCGGTTTCTGTTTTAGTAGGAATTGTCGTGGCATGGAAAATTGTGTTGTCTGATTCTGAAAGGCAGAAAATCACTAATATCATTAAAAAGAAGGTTAAATGATGAAGAGGGATTTTTTTACCATAAAAAAAATAGATGTTACAAAGTGGATGATTATTCCCCGAGAAAGGCTTGAACGATTGTTTATTATAAGAAAAAGAACAATCGTAAAAGTTTTTTTATACATCACAGTTCTTATAGTGGTCTATGGCTCGCTCAATCCATGGTTCATGTGGCCGATAAGCAGATATTATTATTTTTTAGCAGCATTGCCTATATCTGCTTGCTTATTGTTGGATAGGAATATTCAAGATCGCTTGTTTGTTGGCACGAAATGGCAATGGCCTTATTTGACATGTTTGATTATTTCATTGGTCATTGTTTTAGTTAATGCAGGTAACATACTGGGACTTTTGAGGGCCGTAATCTCAACATTGCCATTTTATGCTGTGTTTCGCCTTCGCAGGAACGAGTTAATGAATTTGTCGGATTTCATGGCTAAAACTTTAGCCGTTTTAATGTGCATATCAATACCCTTTTATGTGATGTTTTTGTTGGGATATCCGTTGCCGCATTATCATATAGCCAATAAGGAATTGATGTATTCATACGAAAATTACACATTTTTTCTTCTAGACGACCGTGCGGCGTTATCTTTGATACCTCGCTTTCATTCTGTTTTCTTGGAGCCTGGTCATTTAGGCACATTTAGTGCTTTTATGCTGATGGCTCAGATTGGAAGATGGGGAAAATGGTATAATGTCATTTTGTTTGTGACAACGTTTATGACATTCTCTTTGGCAGCCTATGTTTTGCTTGCGATGATTTTGTTTATCTCGGCATGGGTTCGTCGTAAAGCTATTTTAGGGAAGATAATATTTCTTATATCCTTATTGGCCGCAGTCGTGGTGGTTTCTCTCTTTTATAATAAAGGTGAGAATATGGTCAATGGTCTTATTGTTCAGCGTCTAACTATTGACGATGAGGGTCGCTTAACTGGTGACAATAGAGTCACAGAAACATTTGAGAAAGAATTTAATAAATTTATTGTGTCAGATGATCTTCTTTTGGGAAAAGAGTACAAGGCTCTAAAGTATGGATGGGGAAATTCAGGATTCAGGGTTTTTATGTATGACTTTGGTCTCATTTCTTTGTTATTTGTCTTGGCATTTTATACCGCAGTTTCGTTGAATTGCCATGACCGGCGTGTCGCTATTTCTATGTGGATTATATTCTTGTCTTCGTTTTTGGTGAGGGCTACGCCCTTGTATTTTTATTATTTCTTGCCTTTGTTTTTATTTACTCGTTTAGATCTTGGTCTATTGGTTGAGAATAAAGAGAAATGTGCAGAGGAAGATAATCTTATAAAATTGGGAGAAAATTATAATGCTTGAAACAAAAATGACTCTTTCTATAGTTATGCCCGTATTTAACCATCCAGAATGGGTGGAGATTATGGTGGATTCAATTCTTGCTAATAGTTTTGTTGATTGGGAATTGTGGGCTGTCGATGATGGGTCTTCGGAGGAAAATGTCAAAGCTTTTGTGGAGTATTTCGCAAAGGATGAGCGTATGCACTATCTACATAGAAATCGTGAGCCCAAAGGACCGCAGACCTGTAGGAATATAGGTTTGGAGAATGCAAGAGGTGAATTTATAATATTCTTTGATTCCGATGATCAGGTGTTTCCTTTTACATTAAAGAAAAGAGTGGAAGCATTACGAAGTCGGGAAGATTTAGATTTTATGGTGTTCCCTTCAGGAGTATTGTTTAATGGGAATTTTTCGGTACTTGGGCAACGTCAGGCTTATGGATTTCCTGTTTTTCGGGATGACCTCCAATCATTTGCGCGTCGTGTTCTTCCTTTTGTTGTGTGCAATAATATATACAGAACGAAATCACTCCGTGAATCAGAAATATTATGGGATGTTAATCTTAAATCGTTGCAAGATTCCGATTTTAACGTCCAGGCTTTGTTGAAAGGGTTGAAATATGAGTATTGTAATACATCTGCAGACTTTGCTTATCGTATCAATGCCAATAGCGATTCTGTATCAAAAAAGATGAAGAGTGATGAGCACAAACAGTCCATACTTTATGCGTCAGAAAAGTTTTTCCAGTGTTATCAAGCTCATTATGGCCATCGATATGACTTTTCTCTCTATTGTGGTGTGCTTTATTTATACAATAGTTTGATGTCTGATGGAATCACATCAGATTTGGCTTATGGCATGGTAGATGTTGTGAAGAGATATTCTTCCTTTTGGGGAATGTTGTTAAGTTGGCAAGTACGTTGTACCCAAATGTTGGCTCGTTTTATGGCAGCTAAGAAAGCACGTCAAATTCCAATGGTTCTTTTTCTTGTAAACTATATTTTCTGTATGCGTAGAAAACAGCAGAGGATAACGCGGTTATATCAAAAAAACTAAATTTTAGTATGATTCCCTTTCTCTATTATATTAATCGTATTGGACTCCATCTGTATAGCTGTATGATTCGTTCTTGTCTAGGACATACAGGTAATGGCGTTCTTTTCCATCGTATTCGCAGTTTAGATGGTGCTCAACGTATCTCTGTTGACAATTATACATCTTTTGGACTGCAAGTTCGTTTGTCTACATGGAAAGAAGGCACTATCAAAATTGGAAAACATTGTCATTTCGGAGATTATAATAATATAACAGCAGTTGAAGGTATCGTAATCGGGGATAATCTGTTGACTGGTTCGAATGTTTTAATTTCAGATAATTCACATGGGGAATTAACTGAAGAGGACTGCTTGATACCGCCGATAGAGAGGGATTTGATAAGTAAGGGAGAAGTTGTTATAGGTAATAATGTGTGGTTAGGTAATAATGTTTGTATATTATCGGGTGTTCATATTGGCGATGGAGCAATCATTGGAGCCAACAGTGTTGTGACGCATGATGTGCCAGCAATGTCTGTTGCATGTGGAGTGCCCGCAAAAGTAATTAAGGAGGTAAGAAGTTGAAAGCACGAGTTATAGCATTATATTTGCCCCAATTCCATCCTATTCCGGAAAATGACAAATGGTGGGGGCCTGGGTTTACCGAATGGACAAATGTGGTGAAAGCCAAGCCTTTGTTCAAAGGGCATGTGCAGCCGAAGGTTCCGGCTGATTTGGGGTTTTATGACTTGCGTTTGCCTGAAACGCGAGAAAAGCAAGCTGAGTTGGCTCGTCAAGCTGGAATAGAAGGTTTCTGTTATTACCATTATTGGTTCGGTGGCAAGCAGGTATTGGAACGTCCTTTCAATGAAGTCGTAGAATCAGGCAAGCCTGATTTCCCGTTTTGTCTTTGTTGGGCAAATCATACTTGGAGTAATAAGACGTGGAATAGAAAATCTGCCATTCAGCAGAACTCTGTCTTGATTGAACAGACTTATCCTGGATATGAAGATGATGTTCAACATTTCTTGTCGCTTCTTCCCGCATTCAAGGATGAGAGATATATTCGTGTAGATGGGAAACCTGTATTTTTCTTGTATAGTCCGTGGAACCATTCTCATGTTAAGGAATGGATAAAGACATGGCGGGAGTTAGCTGTCCTGCATGGTCTTCCTGGACTTTATATGGTTGGAATATCAGATTCCACTCTCACGTTTAAGCAACAAAAAGACGGGAGCAGACAAAGAGTAATGCCTAATTTAGCTAGTAGCGCTGACATCTTCAACTCTGTGTTGGAATTGGGTTTTGATGCTGTTAATTCTTTGGGGAAGAGAAGAGGAGAAATGCTTGCTGAGGGGCGTTGGAATAACTTGCTGAAAGTGGCGTTGAGGCGTATAGGGATTCCTGTTGGACAGAAGTATGATTTTTCAAAGACGACAAGAGGCTTCTTTGCACCTGAAGATAAATGGGAAAATGTTTTTCCGACAGTTCTTCCCCAATGGGATCGTACTCCTCGCGTGGCATCTTATGACGGTGTGTATACCAATGCGAGTCCTGATGCTTTTGAAAAGCATTTGCAGCATGCTGTCGACATTGTAAAAGACAAATCAGCGGAACACAAAATCATCGTCCTTAAGTCTTGGAATGAATGGGGTGAAGGGAATTATGTGGAACCGGATGAGGAGTTCGGTCATGGCTGGCTGGAGGCAATCCGTAAAGTCTTGTATTAAAAGTTTCTGATTGATTAGAAAACATAAAGGTATAGAATTCATGCAGCTGTCGGTTATCATTCCTACATATTGTCCTCAGCCTTATCTTTGGGAGTGTGTTGATTCTTTATCTAAGCAGACGCTTTCTCGCGATTTGTATGAGGTGGTGATTGTGTTGAATGGCTGTTTTGAGCCATATTATTCATCCATTCAGCAAAAAATCAAAGAGTATGAGGGATTGAGCATCCGCTTGCTTCACACAAACGAAGCTGGTGTGTCTAATGCGCGTAATATAGGATTAGATTCAACGGATTCTGATTATGTTTGTTTTATTGATGATGATGATTGGGTGTCTGAAAAATATTTGGGAAGTCTGATAGAGAAAGCTGAAGATAATGTCATTGTGGCTTCTAATGTGTTGGCTTATAATGAGCAGACACGGGAGATGACCCTCGATTACATTTCCAATGCATATAATAAGTATTGTGGAAGAAAACGATTGCCTCTTTTTGAGGGAAGAAGTTTTATGTCTTCAAGCTGCGCTAAGATAATTCCACGCCAGCTCATTGGAAAGAACCGCTTCAACAGTCGTTATGCCAATGGTGAAGATGCGTTGTTTATGGCATCGCTCTCTTCTGCTGTTGATTGTGTGGTTTTGGCTGAAGAACAATGTATTTATTATCGTCGTTTGCGAACAGCTTCTGTTTCAAGGAAACGGTTGCCAATAACAGAGAATGTTGTCAATTCGTTCCGGCTGTGTTGTTCGTATATAGGTCTTTATACATCGAACTTTCCTAAGAGTAATTTTTTGTTTTATGTCAGCCGAATTGTGGCAACTCTTATTAGGATGGTTAAGCGATTATAAGTGTTTTTATGTCTCTCTTTGTCTGTAAAGAGAGATTGGATGAAGGATTTGTTATTTTTGTTCTTTCAGTTTGTTGATGTATTGCTTGGCTTTTGAAATTTTGGATAGAATGTTGTTCTCGATGTTTGATGTACCGTATTTTTGTAGAAAATACTCGATGTGCTCAATGTTGTAAATGGAGTATGATAATGCTTTTGTCCGTCTCAATTCTTCTGGCTGTTTCCCGTCCTCTTGTATCTGCTCGCTGATGTGCTTGATGCAAGTACGTGCATGGCGTTGGGCTTTTTTCTCTTTCCCTATGAATGTGTAGATGTTGTATAATGTGGTTTCGTATGCTATAGCCTGATTGTTCTTGTATTGGGATGCGGTTATTCCATTTGGGCTGGTTTCCATCCATTTTGCAAACTTCTTCATCCATTTTTTTAATGCAGCAAGACGTTTTTCACCAATAGGAGAATGTTCGTCTACATTAGCGATTACGTCGATAATAGTGTTGAAGTTGTATGCATCAATCAGTCCTTGCGGATTGCCTTTCCCATTGTTTCTGCCAGGGATGAACTGGCAATATTCAAAATTGGGTAGCATCAGTGTGTTCTTGTTGATGAACCATGTGTCAATTTGCTTGCATAGGTAGTTGTAGTATTTTGTCTCTTTGGTGTATAAGTAGGCATTGCCTACAGTGCTGATGTTTTTCACTAATGCCAGGAGACGTGGATAATCGTATTTTCTATATTCTGGATTGTAGTGTCCATCTCTTGCTATGTAAGGACCAGATGGATTCAACGAGTCTGGCCACCAGTAAATGGAAAGGCTCTCGTAGTTGTGCGGATTGCCAGAAATGCTGGTCGTTTTGTCTGTAACGGCAACGGGAACGGTTGTGATAATTCTGTTGGCTGCAGCAACGATTTCATGCTCGTCTGCTATACAAACTGTGGAGATAAGAAGCAACAATGCGGAGGATAGAATTTTGGAGATTGTCATTGGAAAGAAGAAGTGAATGGGTATGAGAATTGCTTTGAGTAGAGGTACAAAAGAGGAATTCGTAAACCGTACCCCTCGACTACGGTGAGGCGTACCCCTCGGGTACGGTATGTCGGACCCGAGGGGTACGCCTTATTTTGTTGATAGGAAGTGCTGCTTGGGGAGTAGGCTGAGGAGAGACTGTTTTTACGTTGTTATGGTATTTAGATATTTGTTTTTATTCTGGTTGGTAACCCAAACGCAGATTTTTTTCCAGCAATATGCGGGAAGAAAAAAGAAAATGAAGAATAGAAAAGCATGCATCTTGCTGTCTCCAAAAACGGTTCGCCAAGTGAGCATCTCGTATTTGATGAGGGACCATTTGTTGGCGGAGATGCTTTCGGAGTGTAGACGATAATATGCTAAGGGTTCTTGGATGCCGTAAGCGTATTGGCATTTCTTGAGAATTTGCAATACGTAGGCATAATCTTGTCTTTTGCGTTGTACTGGCATGTACATTTTTCCGCCAGTTTTGTATGTGTCATAGATACATGTGAGGAATCCTATTTTGTCATCACATTTGGTCTGAAAGAGGTTTTGACGTTTTGGCGCAATGATGACACCAGTGTTTTCTCCGTGCTCATTGCAGGTGATGTAGGAAGCATACGCCATGCAGCAGTCTTTTTCCTGCATGAATGCAAGTTGCTTTTCTAATTTTTGGGGCATCCATCGGTCATCGCTATCACAAAAGGCGATGTATCTCCCCTGAGCATGCTCGATGCATTTGTTTCTGGTATGTCCTGCGCCTAAATTTGTCTCTGCATAGATAATCTTGATGCGCTGGTCTTTCTGTTCGTATGTTTTGAGTATGTCTCGAGTGTTGTCAGTAGAACAGTCGTCAGTGATGATGAGTTCCCAATTGCTGTATGTTTGGCTTAGAATGCTATCGATGCTTTCGGCAACCCAATGGGCTGCATTATATGTTGGCATGATGACGGAGACAAGTGTATTTTCCATTTTTCGTAGGGGTGAAGAAATGAGTATTTATAATCTTCCGTCTATGATGTTTCTGTCAAGTATGCCTTTAACGTCATATATTACGCTCTTGTCCTTCGTGAGCTTTTTGATGTCCAGCTTAAGGAATTCTTTGTGCGCAACACCAAGGATAACTGCATCGTATTGGCCTGTTGGCAGTTCGTTCGTGATGTTTATGTTATATTCATGCTTCACTTCTTCTGTATTTGCCCAAGGGTCATAAATCGTAATGTTTTCTGTGTATTCTGTTAAAGTATGGTAGATGTCCACGATTTTAGTGTTGCGTATGTCTGGGCAGTTTTCTTTGAATGTAATGCCAAGCACTAGAATTTTAGCATCTTTGACCATTACTCCTTTCTTGTTCATGCACTTGATGGTCTGTTCTGCCACGTAAGCACCCATCCCATCATTGAGCCGACGCGCTGCAAACATGACACGTGGCAGCACACCATATACCTGTGCTTTTTGTATGAGGTAGTATGGGTCTACAGAGATACAATGACCGCCGACAAGTCCTGGCTTAAGTTTGATGAAATTCCATTTGCTAGCAGCCGCTTCAATGACATCGTTTGTGTCGATGCCCATGGCATTGAAAATCTTTGCCAATTCATTCATGAAGGCAATGTTGACATCGCGTTGGCTGTTTTCTATGATTTTAGAGGCTTCTGCCACTTTGATGGAAGGAGCTTTGTGAGTTCCGTTTGATAATACTGAATTATAGACAGCGTCAACAATCTCCGCTATTTCGGGAGTGGAGCCAGATGTCACTTTCTTGATTTTTTCAACCGTATGTTCTTTGTCGCCAGGGTTGATGCGTTCAGGAGAATAACCAGCAAAGAAGTCCTGATTGTATGTTAGCCCAGAGATTTTTTCAACAACAGGGATACATTCTTCTTCTGTAACTCCAGGATAGACTGTCGATTCATAGACAACAATGTCGCCTTTAGAAATTACTTTCCCGACAGTTTCGCTAGCACTCCAGAGAGGATATAGATTGGGGTGGTTATTCTTATCAACAGGAGTTGGAACTGCTACGATATAGAAATTGCACTCCTTTATCTTATCAATGTCATTGGTGCACAAGAAACCATGCTTGTCAATAGCTTCTTGCAACAAGTCGTCATTAACCTCAAGAGTGTTGTCGTGTCCGCTCATGAGTTTGTTAATGCGCTCTTCGTTCTTGTCGAATCCGATTGTAGGGTATTTCGTTGAAAAAAGCCGTGCTAAAGGCAGTCCTACATACCCGAGGCCAATAACGCATATCTTTATATTTTCCATATCTGTGTTTTTGAATGTTGTGTTCAGATGGTTGATGTCTTGAAATACCTGACAGCCCAAATGAATATAAAGTAGATAGCTATATCTATGCCCATGATGAAGGTTGTTTGTACTCCTCCAATGTACAGGCCATAGTTGATGCCGCATATTACAATGAATAGCGTGATAATTGTGGCTAAAGTTTGATGCATGTCCAAGCCCATTTGCATGATACGGTGGTGTATATGGGTTTTATCTGCCTCGAACATGTCTTTTTTATTTAATTTCCTTTGGAGAGCAACTCTGATTACGTCTATGCATGGAATAAACACCAAAGAAAAAGAAATGAGCATAGACTCTTCTCTGTATGGGAATCCGCCTGTATGGTTGGACATTTGGTATTTGATGGCAAGATAGGCAATGATATATCCTAAGAAGAGGCTGCCTGAGTCACCCATGAAAATCTTGGTCTTTCCAATCTTTCCCCAGTAATTATAAAAGAAGAATGCTAAAAGTGCACCTGATAAGCTAGTGCTGATAAGGCAGAACAATTGAGATTTCAATTCGTAGTATAGAAAGGCAAAAGTTCCCAAGATGAGAAAAGCTAGACTTGAAGCCAAGCCGTCTATACCATCTATAAGATTAATGGCATTGACGATTAGTAGGATAACAAATACGGTAAGCGGGTAACTTAGCCAAAGAGGTATCTCATAGATACCCAAGAGTCCATGTAGATTATTTATCATCAGGTTGCATAAAGGGAAGAATAAAGCTGCAATTGTTTGGATGATAAACTTGTGGGTGGCCTTTAAGCCTTTCAAGTCATCTAGAAATCCAATAAGATAAATGAGGAGTGCTCCAACAAGCATCACGATTGTAGACAAACTAAGTTCAAAGTCTTTATTCCAATCCTTATATATAATCAGCAGGGTTGTAGCAACTCCTACTCCAAGGGAAGGCATGAACAATATGCCGCCAAGTCGAGGTATAGCATTTTTGTGTACTTTACGAGTGTTAGGTTGGTCGTAAAGTCCATGTGTATGGCATATCTTGGTAAGTAGGGGTGTACAGACGACAGAGAATAGGAAGCTTATGGTAAATGCCAGAATGATATATGTATAGTTAATTATCATATGTTAAAAGGCTTTTACATATAAAACGTGATGGAGTGTTATTTATTGTGATTTCCTTGCGTTATTTGATGAGTTAAAGTGATGAAAGAATAAAGATTGGTTAATATTTCTTGAATGATAATCTATACAGCTCATTTTTTAGTACAAGTTGGCTGTTATCAGACCTTTCGATGAGGAAGTCTTCCTGCAAGCTTGTGATGCCCAAAGGCTGAAGAAGGCTATCATTTTCAAGTGCTATTAGTTTGTCTTTTGTGATGACATTGTGAGGGCTGAATAATCTTAACTTGTTATCTTCTTTCTTGAGATTGAAGAGAATCTTTAAGTTACTGTTGTCAATGTCTCTTATCTGGAGTATGTGACTTGTTATTCCCCAATAGATGTAACTGTTTGACATGTCGCATCGTTGAGATGTTGCGAGGGTGTCAATGGAACGGAGTTGCCAATTCCCGTCAAGACTTCCATTCCCTGTCGTCTCGATTTCACATGCTGCAGCAAGGAGGCTTATTGATAATATATATACAATGTTTCTCATTTACAAATTATTTGTCAATTCTTATTGTAATAAATCCTCCGGTGTTGTTTCCTCTCAGCTCTCCGCGATCGAAGCCGAAAGCGGCATTGAAGCTTAAGCCTTTGTATATATGTGTACAGTTATAGTTTACTTCTATGCCAAGGCTGGTGTTTCGCTTTGGGGAACAATAGGGGCTGTCGTAGGTACCCAAGCTTTCTTGCCATGAGGCCCTTAAACGGTAATGTAGCTTTTCTGTGGGGTGACCTGATAGTCCGATGTGCCAGGCGACGAATCGGTTGGAAAGAAAAGAAAGTTCACCGTTTGTGTTGTATATAGGCGAGAGATATAGCGGGTTGCCTAAGGCCTGTCCCCAATGATGCCAGCCTGGCGCTAGTGCGTTGTTGTAGTAATTGTCAACTCCACCGATATGGTCTGGTATCTGTGGAGTTCGATCCGTGTATACTGGTCCACTCTGGAATTTTGTATAGACATACTCAATCACGGCATCGTTAATCCATTTGAATTCTTTTAGATGAATGTCTGCTCCGAGCATGATGTCTTTGAGCGGATATAGCAGAAATTTGTTTTCTTTTTTCTTCATAGCCCCGTCTTCGTACGCGTATCCATTATAGTCTAGTTGGAACATGGCGGAATGATCTTCAAAGAAATGATCTGCATATAGGCCATAGGTTGCTTTGGGGGTGTCGTAATTAAGACGTATAACCCAACTTCCTAACATGTTTCCTTCGTTGTTCTGTGTTGCCCCATCCATGGCGTCCGAACCTCCACCTATGAAAGCATGCCAGAAAGATTTGAGGTTGTGAGCATTCGCAGTCTTTATGTATCCTTCGGATGTATAGGTGTAATGGTCACTCCCGAATTGTGATGCCATTTCAAGGCCTGCTTCGACATTGAAGGGCTTGTTTTTTTTACCGAATCTCAAATAGCCAGCTTTGGTGTGTATCAACCCGTTTTGGTCGTAATTGCTATGCCCGAAAGCGAAGTCTCTTTGGAAATGCCCATCTGTATAAGTACCAAAAGCTATATGACCTTTGAAGGCTAAAACTCCTTTAGTGTAGGGTATCTCCCAATAGTCGGGTAGGGAAAGGCGCACTTCTGGATTGGGGCGCGCATTGATGCCAAGTGTTTGTGAACCGCTGCTGAGTTCGTTGTTTTTTAGTTGCATCGGCTGTTGCTTTTGTCCCAATGTTAGCACTCCCTTTTTCCATCTGACATCAGCATACAGCTGTTGTACAAAGAAAGGACTGGTGTGATTGATGGGAATCACCAGATCTATACCATATCCTAAATCCCAGTTGCGCAGTGAGTCTCTGTGGGCAGAACGTGATGCGCTTCCCCGTAAATAGCCAGAGTTTCTTTCTACAGATGGAAGGCCGTATCTGTTGGAAGTTAACCACATAGGGGCGTGGCTACCAGTAGATAAGGCTCCAGATATCTCCATAGAATAAGAAACACCTTTGCCCAAGTCTTGGAACTGGGCAAAGGTGTTAATGGTGGTTGTAAAAAACAATACGAGGAGAATTGTTTTCATGCTTTCTTGCAAAGTTTGATTATTTTGCAAATGCCACAGCACGTGTCTCACGAATGACTGTAATCTTCACCTGGCCTGGATAAGTCATCTCGTCTTGAATCTTCTTGGCAATGTCAGTGCTGAGCACGTCGATTTCTTTGTCGGAAATCTTGTCTGCTCCAACAATGACACGGAGTTCGCGACCTGCTTGAATAGCATAGGTTTTTGTTACTCCGGGATAGCTTGCGGCGAGGTTCTCCAAGTCATTCAAGCGTTTAATGTATGCTTCTACAATTTCTCGGCGTGCTCCAGGGCGTGCACCGCTGATGGCGTCACAGACTTGAACGATTGGTGCCAAAAGCGTTGTCATTTCCATCTCATCGTGATGTGCGCCAATAGCATTGCAGATGTCTGGCTTCTCCTTGTACTTTTCTGCTATTTGAGCGCCATAGAGTGCATGTGGAATTTCAAGTTGTTCATCAGGTACTTTTCCGATGTCGTGCAAAAGTCCTGCGCGTCGTGCTTTCTTTGGATTCAAGCCTAGTTCTGCAGCCATAACAGCACAGAGGTTTGCTGTTTCTCGAGCGTGTTGCAGAAGGTTCTGGCCGTAAGAAGAACGGTACTTCATCTTACCGACGATGCGGATGAGTTCAGGATGCAGACCATGGATACCGAGGTCTATTGTTGTACGTTTTCCTGTCTCAATAATCTCTTCCTCTACTTGTTTCTTTACTTTTGCAACGACTTCTTCAATGCGCGCAGGGTGTATGCGCCCATCGGCAACAAGTTGATGGAGGGCAAGACGGCATATTTCACGGCGTACAGGGTCAAATGCGCTGATGACAATTGCTTCGGGTGTGTCATCAACAACAATTTCTGTTCCAGTCGCCGCTTCGAGCGCTCTGATGTTGCGTCCTTCGCGACCAATGACACGTCCTTTCACCTCATCAGAATCAATATGGAATACACTGACGGAGTTTTCCACGGCAGTCTCGGTTGCAACTCTTTGTATGGATTGGATGACAATCTTCTTAGCCTCTTTGTTGGCTGTCATCTTCGCATCATCAATAATTTCGTTTATGTATTGCTGTGCTTGAGTTTTAGCTTCATCTTTGAGGGACTCTATGAGAGATTCTCTAGCCTCTTCAGTTGTCAGTCCGGAAATGGCTTCCAATTTGCTGCGCTGCTCAGTAATCAAGGAACTGAGTTTGTCTTGCTGCTTGGTAAGGCTGTCCTTCTGGCTCTCTAAATCCTTTTGTTTCTTTTGGATTTCTTCGTTTTGCTGATTCAGTGAAAGTTCGCGCTGCTTGAGCTTGTTTTCGTATGACTGAAGCTTCTGGTTACGTTGATTTGCTTCTTTGTCAAGCTCGGATTTTCGATTAAGAAACTTCTCTTTGAGCTCAAGTTGCTTTTTCTCCTTGATGGATTCAGCTTCGATTTCTGCTTCTTTGATAATTTGGTCGTGCTTTTGTTTGATGATATAGCGGAAAAGGATAAATCCTCCAACACCTCCTAATATCAAGCAGCCAACCGCGATACTAATTGCTAATATGATATCCATTTTGTTTGTTGTTGTTAAAAGTTATACAATATTAAAAGCACAATCCTAGTCGTCCACATTGTTGTTGTTTGTAATGTGAATAACTGAAATTGTGCCGAAAAGTTTCACAATGTAAGAAGCTGCTTGTTTGTTTCAAGCCGCAACGTGTTTACTTTATCCCGATTTGGTCTATTTCTTTTTCAAGGTCATGAATCATTTCAACATAGGGCTGAGTGTCGATTCTGTCTGCGGCTTTTACCGCTTCTACAGCCGTGTTGAGCATTGCCATTACGTAATAGTACTTGTCGTTTGGCAGATGAGGGTAAGCGTCACGTAGCCTTTGGATGCGTCTTTGGATATTGGAGGCAGCATCACGGTACACCTTTTCCTCCTCTGCCGTTGCAACCTGCAGGGGGAGCTGTATGTCTTCTATGGTTACGTTGATGTTTAGCTTGTTTGCCATGTTGAAGTGCTATTTTATCAGTCTGGCGGTTCTTGCTTGTTCAGCAAAGAGACGCTTCAGTCTATATCGCTACTATCGCCTTCTGCTCCTGCCGATAGAATGCCGATACATTTGTTGATTTCACGAACCAGTCGGGAGATTTTCATCTTTGATTCCTTGATGTCGGTATCGCAGATTTCAATCATCTTGGCCAATCTCAGATTGTTGTAGTCGTTCTTGCTCTGTGCCAATTCGGCTTTGAGTCTTTTGATTTCTTCATCTTTGTTTTCCAGTTCTGAATACAAGTCTGTATTTTCCTGTTTGAGCACAGCGAATTGAGCGATGAGGTGACGTACCTTCGCTTCAAATTTCTTCATTGACAGTCTTTCCTCTGTGGTCATTGTCGTTGTGTGCTTAAAACATCGATGATTACAACAATTTTATGCAAATTTAATCATTTAGGCTGACTTTTCCAATCTATATTGGGAAAAAGTGGGGCTTGTTGGCGAAAAAGGTGTTCGCAAAAGCCGTTTTCTGCCTATGATTGTTTATTTATGATTTGTTTTTCATTTTTGCCTCAGCCTTTGCTACTTCCTCTTTCGAAGGATTCGGTTCTTTCTTGGCGAGCGTGATGAGGTTGTACACATATTCCTGAATCCATGCTTCGCTGAATCCGAGCATTTGCTGAGCTCTTCTTACGGAGTGAACGGTCTTTGATACTCCGCTGTCGTTCCAAGTGTTCTTGGTCAGGATGTCATGGACGGTGCTGTCCGTGACCTTTTTAATCATTTTTTTCATGAAGCCAGGAATGCGGAACTTCCATTTTAGGAGGTTGCCCATCAGCATCATCAAGTCTTGGCTAAATCCTTGGAATAGGAAAAGATAGCGAGCGACATCGTTTTGGTTGCGGCATCCTTTCTTGATGCTTTGGTCTATTTCCTTAAAAAACTCGTCGCTAATGCCGTAGAGGTTTTGGAGCATCTGTGCGCACGCCTTCTTCTCGCCTAATCCGAGGCGGTTGTTGACGGTTGCTACCCGCAAGGTCCTCTTGAAGGTGTGGAGGTCTGGCAGTGCGGCCAAGTTGGATATGCCGAGATTGGCCGCAAGCACGCTTTGGAAGTACACGCGAATTAACGTCATGAAGTCTTCCATTCCGCCCACATTCTCTTTCTCCTTCTTTTTGAAAATATCTAAGAGTGCCATTTGTTTTTGTAATTGATTCTATAGTTTATTAATGTATATTTAATATGCGTTTCCTTCTTCTTTCCCCAGCATGTTTGTTACTGTTTGAATGATGATTTTGATGTCAAGCCAGAATGTCCAATTCTCGATGTACTCAATGTCTTTCTTGACACGCCCTTCCATTTGGTCGATATAACGTGTTTCGCCTCGGAATCCTGTTACTTGCGCGAGTCCCGTGATGCCAGGCTTTGCAAGGTGCCGTACCATGAAGCGATTGATGAGCTTGGAGTATTCTTCCGTGTGTTTCAGCATGTGTGGGCGAGGACCAACCACAGACATGTCTCCTAAGAATACATTGATAAACTGCGGCAGCTCGTCAATGTTCGTTTTGCGCATGAGGTTGCCGAATGGGAACTTTCTGGGGTCATCTTTAGTTGCCTGTACGGTGTCTGCGTCATTGTTCACTTTCATGGAACGGAACTTGATGCACTTGAATATCTTTCCGTCCAGTCCCGTTCTTTCTTGCTTGAAGAAGATGGGGCCTGGCGATTGAATCTTGATGACGATGGCTACGACGATGAAAATCCAAGGGAAGACGAGCAGGAGCACTAACCCTGAAAATACGATGTCGAAAATGCGTTTGACGCATCGGTTCTTTGTGCTTCTTAGAGGCTCATCTCTTCGTGCGATGACAGGTATGTTCTCTTTGAAGGTAAAAGTCATGTTGCCTCTGAAAATATCAAGGGCTGGGACGTAAAAGAAGCGTATGAGGTTGTTGTCGCAGAATTTGCTGATAAGGCTGATGGTATCTTGCTGTTCAATGGGGAAATACCCGTATATTTCGTTGACGTTAGGATTGGCTGTCAGCCATCCGTAGATGTCGCTGGTTTTTCCTATTCGCAAGGCTTTGTAGTCTTCATGGTTGCATTCCCCGTCGTAGAATGTTCCAACCACGTGGTATCCATAAATAGGGTTGGTCAGTGTTTCGTAAAGCTGCAATACGGTTGGCTCGTTGCCTATCAGAACGATTGATTTCTGGTTGTACTTGTTGGCACGTATGTTCTTGATGATAGCACGGAGCAAAGAACGTTCGCCAAGCAATATGACAGCATACAATATGATGGAGAAGAAAAAGAATCGGAGCGGGAAGGTGGGGTGGGCATGCGTGATGAGTGTTACCAGTGAGATGAACAGGAGCATCATGAAGCAAGTGGCCAAGACGCGCGTTACAACGGATTCCCACCTGACAAGTCTGGTTTGGATGATGGAAGGGTAGATGCTGAAACTTCCGATGAAACAGGTCACATAAGTTGCAACAAGCCATGGCAGGCTTTTGATGCCATCGACCAAGGCTGGGTCAATCCATAGCATGAAATGGTAAAACCCGATGATGAACGCAGATAATAATATAATGTCTATGAAAAGAATTCCAAGCTGGATGTTTTTTTCTGTTCCCATTTTGAGTTCCTGTGAAAGGATTAACGTTTGTGTGACAGGTATACTTTTGGATGGAGCCAGCCCATCGCAAAAAGTTTTTTCCTAAATGCAAAGTTACATATATTTTTTAATTAAAAGAACAAAAAACGTTTTTATTTTGTTTATTTTGTATTTTGACCTGCGTCAATGCTTCAGACTACTCTTTCCTGTTCCCTTTTTGCTTCTTCCCTGGGTGGTTTTGCTATGGTTGGGGTGAATCGCGTTAAAAGCGTACCCCTCGGGTCCGCCATACCGTACCCCTCGGGTCCGATGCATCGGACCCGAGGGGTACGGTATAATAATACGTGAAAAAAGCCTTGGTCAATCAGAAATGTTTACAGGTCGCGTTTCTTGATGTAGGGAAACTTGAGCCGCTCCTCAATGTTTTGCTGAATCCTTGTTTTGAACTTGGGTACTTCAAGGAAGAACTATGATGAGAGCAGATTAGGTGTAAGATGGGTGGACGTGACGAAGTTTATCCATAAATTTGTTCAAATAATTTTTTGTATGGAAAAATATCTGTAACTTTGCACTGCAATACAATTAGGGGCAGCCGAAAGCGCTTCGGGATAGTCGAGGGAATTGTTTGCATCGAGCTTTTGCCTTGCTTGGTTAAAGCTTTGTCGGTAACTAATTCATATAAAATGGAATCAGACTGTTGTTCGGCGGAAAGCTGTATCCGCCTTTCAGATAAAATTACAGCAGAGTTTTTATTAATGACCACAAAAAATTAACAGCATTATGGATCCGCAGATTGCGCTTTTACTTACTTATATGCTGTTGGCGCTGGTCGTCTCAGCATTGTGTTCTTTTCTTGAAGCAACAATACTTTCAACCCCCATGTCATACGTTACAACCCTTGAAACTCAAGGGGTAAAGGGCTGGCAGCGGTTAAAGCAGTATAAGACGAATATAGACCGTCCTATATCTGCCATTCTCATTGTTAATACGATTGCAAACACTGTCGGTGCGTCACTTGTGGGTTCTCAGGCTGCTGGATATGCCGCAAAGCATTATTCTACCTCAGACGAGACGAGCCTGTTTGTTGGTGTCGTGTCTGCTGTGTTCACTTTGCTCGTCCTGATATTTTCAGAAATATTCCCTAAGACTGTTGCAACGGCATATTGGCGCAGGTTTGCAATACCAGCCAGCAGCGCGATTCGTGTGTATATTATGTTGACGTATGGATTGGTTGTCTTGCTTGAAAAGATGACCCGTTCGGTAAGCTCAAACTCAACACAGGAGTCGGTCACTCGTGATGAGGTGGCAGCCATAGTGACAGTGGGAACACAGGAGGGAGTTTTGGAAAAGAAGGAAAACCGCATGATTCAGCACTTGCTGAAGCTTGACAGCATAACTGCACATGAGATTATGACGCCGAGCGTTGTCGTTTCAATGGCAGAGGAAGGCATGACCTTGCGTGAATTCTATGCTGACGAGGAATTTAAGAACCATTCTCGTATTCCAGTCTATAAAGGTGAAGAAAGTGACTACATTACAGGATATGTGTTGCGCCAGGAAGTGCTGGAGCGTTTGGCCGAGGATAAGTTTGATGTCAAGCTTGGCGAGTTGGCGCGCCCAATCCTCTCTTTCTCTGAAGGTGAGGATGTGTCTGCTATTTGGGAGAAACTTCTTGAAAAGAAAGAGCACATCTCTATTATAATTGATGAATATGGCTGCTTCCGTGGCATTGTTACGCTTGAAGATGTCATTGAGACGATGTTGGGCTTCGAAATTGTTGACGAGAAAGACGAAGTGGTTGACATGCAAGAGCTGGCAAAGGAGCAGTGGAAGCAGATGCAGAAAGAGCTGCACAAGTGATGTCAGAGGGGATTTTCAGTAGAGAAGTGTTGCTGGTTGGCAGCGAGACGATGGCAGCCATAGCCTCAAAAAAGGTGATAATCTTTGGCGTGGGTGGCGTAGGTTCTTGGTGCGCAGAAAGCTTGGTTCGTTCAGGAATAGAGCAATTGACCATCGTGGATTCGGATTGCGTGTGCGTGACGAATGTGAACAGGCAGCTGATGGCAACCTCCAAAACGATAGGGAAGGCGAAAGTTGAGGTGCTGAAAGAACGGCTGCTTGAAATCAATCCTGCCGCGCGTGTCAATGCTATTCAGGGAGTGTATACCCAAGAGACCTCGCATACCTTCAATCTCTACTCTTATGATTATGTCATTGATGCGATTGATTCTCTGAAAGATAAAGCGAACCTTATTCTCGAAACGACTAAGACAGACGCAAGGCTTTTCTCGTCTATGGGCGCGGCCTTGAAGATGGATGTCACGAAAATTCAAGTGGCGGAATTCTGGAAGGTAAAAGGCTGCCCGTTGGCTGCCGCATTGCGACGTAAGTTTCGTCATGAGAAAACCTTCCCCTCAAAGAAATTCAAGTGCGTCTATAGTGAGGAACTCTTGCAGAATAGGGGATTGCAGCCTGCCGACTCACCCTCGCAATCGCGACCAAATGGCACTGTGGCGCATGCTACGGCCATCTTTGGCTTTATGCTTGCAGGACTGCTGATTCAAGATATTTATGAGGGCGTGTCCGAATCCTGAAAGGGTTGTGCGGGTATGGTTCTCTGTCTATTAGGACCATACGGCAATTGTGGCTTTGGGATAAGGACTTGCTTGCTTTTTCAGTGGAATTGTATGTCTTCGATGACTTGGGCGCCAACGTGTTCGTTCAGCTTGCGGGCTAATGCGCGATGCTCCATGAGCAGATTCTGTTTAATGGCAGGCGATGTGATTTGTATGTGCAGCGTCTGGTTCTTGACAAAGATATTACCAGTGTGGCGCTGTATGCTGGCTCCCATCACTTCCGGCCATGCCTCGACAATGCGATGCTGGTAGTAAGGAGTCTCTATGCCGTTGAGCCGCATGAATTGGCGTATGACATCGCCTATCTGTTCTGTGTTTCTTCTTCTCATATCAATTGTGTATGTTGCCGCCTTTAACATTGAAAATCTTGTAGCACCCCTGCGCGCGTTCGAGTATCTTGTCCAAGTTCTCGCGGTTGGTGTCAGTGATGAAGATTTGGCCGAACGAGTCTCCTGAGACAATATTGACGATTTGCTCTACCCGATGAGCGTCGAGCTTATCGAAGATGTCGTCAAGCAGGAGCAGGGGAGTGGTTCTGCTGCCAGTACGTTTGAGGAAGTCAAACTGAGCAAGCTTCAGGGATATCATGTAAGTCTTGTTCTGCCCTTGCGAGCCTTCGCGCTTGATGCTGTATCCGTCAAGCGTCATCTCTAATTCATCCTTGTGTATGCCGTGCAGCGAATATCCTATGATGCGGTCTTTGTGCCTGTCTTGTTGGATGATTTGCAGCAGTGGTCCTCGCTGGCAGTGGCTGGTGTAGTTTAGTCCTACTTGTTCGTTCCCTCCCGAGATTAGCTGGTAGAAATGCTGAAAGACAGGAATGAATTCTTCGATGAATGCTTTTCTTTTCTCGTAGATGCGTTCGCCTGTCTCAGCCATCATCTCTTCAAATACGGATATGATGTCTATGCAGGGCTCTTCTTCTGCTTTCAGAATGGCGTTGCGTTGCTGCAGCGCTTTGTTGTAAGCTGATAGGGCATTCATGTATTCTGCATCGTACTGGGAGATGACGATGTCCATCAGGCGTCTTCTTTCTTCGCTTCCGCCGCTGATGATGTGGGAGTCGTTAGGGGAGGCTATAATGAGAGGCAGCAGCCCGATGTGCTCGGCGAGCCGCTTGTATTCCTTCATGTTACGTTTCACGTGCTTCTTCTGATGGAGTTTCATGCCGATGGATACTTCTTCTTCCACTCCATTCAGGTCATAGACTCCCTGAACCATCATCATCTCTTCTCCGTGCCTTATGTTTTGCGAGTCGATGGAACTGGCAGTGCTTTTGGTGAGCGACAGAAAATGAATGGCGTCAAGGATATTGGTTTTCCCCTCGCCGTTGTGACCGACAAAACAATTGATTTTGGGAGAAAAATCAAGTTCGGCGGTTGCGATATTCCTATAGTTGAGTATTGTCAGCCTTTTCAGAATCATGTTACAAAGTTAGCAAATTAAATTAGGAAATGGAGGGCAGTGAAGGTGTTTTGTTGCCTTTTTGTGAAAAAAATGAAGTGGAGTACAAATAAATCCTCTTTCTTTGGCCGCTAATTCCTAATTATTTTTTATCTTTGCACCATAGAATGAGAGAAATCATGCGGTAGTGGCTCAGTTGGTAGAGCATTGGCTTCCCAAGCCGAGGGTCGCGGGTTCGAGTCCCGTCTACCGCTCTAGCAGGAATCGGTTGTGCGGTTTTACGGTTTGAGGTTATACGTTTTTGTGCAACCGGCTGTAAAGCCGCACAGCCTTTATTCTTGCAAGTATATTTGTAACCTGTAAAAAAGAAGAGTATGCTGTTGATGACATTGATAATAGTGGCTGTTCTGCTGGTAGGCTTCTGTCTGATGGCAACGGAACAGATTCATCACATCAACCGTGCTGCGATAGCGATGGTTTGTGGTGTTATTGCCTGGGTCGTTTATCTGATTAATGGCGGTGATTTTGTTCGCTTGATGCATGGTGGTGAGTACGCCGAGTTCCTTTCGGGTATGGACTCAACGGCCGATAGCGTTAAGTATTTTGTTTCCGACCATGTTCTAGGTAAGTACATAGGCGAAGCCTGCTCTGTTATTTTGTTTTTGATAGCCACCAATACGATTGTTGAGGTGCTTCATAACAATGGCGTGTTTGACTCGCTTGTTGATTGGCTCCGGATGCGCAATAGCCGTGTATTCCTGTGGGCCATATCTTTCCTTACCTTCCTTATTTCTGCCAATGTTGATGATATGACGACGGTGGTGCTGATGATGAGTATCATCACCCAGCTTGTTCGCAATCATTATCAGCGTGTGGTTTATGCTTGTGCCATTATGGTGGCCGCTTGTATGGGAGGATGCTTTACTGCCATTGGCGATATGACTTCTGTGATGCTGTGGGTGAGAGGGCTCATTACTCCATCTGCTTATGCAGCAGGTCTTTTCTTGCCGGCTTTCACAAGTATGTGTGTGTTCAACCTCTTGATAGGAATGAAGTTGCATGGCAGGGTGGAAATGTTCTCCTCCATCTCTCGTTATAAAGGCGATGATTCTCCTTGGGCTTCGTGGCAGAAGATTATGCTGCTGATTCTTGGTATTGCAGGTCTATGGTTTATCCCATCGTTCCATTACATTACCAAATTGCCTCCGTTCCTTGGCTCATTGTCTGTGCTGGCGTTGGTGTGGGCTGTCGAGGGACTCTTTAATTTGGAGAGAAATGGCAATGTGTTGCTTGTGCAGCGTCATTATTTCCGCAATGCGGAGTTCATAGGTATGCGCATCATTCTTTATTTTATCGGTATCTCTTTGGGTATGGGAGCGCTGGCTGAGTGTGGTGCACTTGATTTTATTGGGTGTTGGCTGGAGAATAATATTAATAATGTATATGTATATGGTGCTGCTGTAGGATTATTCTCTTCTGTGATGGACAATGTGCCGCTGATGATGGCTGGCATGAATCTCTTTCCGCTCGATACGGCTGCAGGTTCGGCTTCCGAGTTTGTTCAGAACGGCATCTATTGGCAGTTGCTTTCATTCTGTTGTGCTTGTGGAGGATGTCTCCTGTTTGTAGGCACATTGGCAGGTCAGGCGATACTTGAGGTGGAGAAGATACGTTTCAAGTGGTACGTTCGCAACTACTTGTGGCGTGCGGCAGTAGCCTGGGCAGCTGGGCTTTTCGTGTTCTGGCTCATTCATTGATTTGATATAAGGGGAAGATATGAAGAAGATAAATTGTATAGGAATTCTTACGTCGGGGGGTGATTCGCCAGGCATGAATGCGGCCATTCGTGCGGTGACTCGTTCCGCTATTTGCAAAGGATTCGCAGTGAAGGGGATATATCGAGGGTATGATGGCCTTGTGAATGGCGAAATAAAGGAGTTTACGACAGAAAGCGTGAGTAACATCATTGCTAAGGGAGGAACCATCCTGAAAAGTGCAAGGAGCCAAAGTTTTATGACGCCAGAAGGGCGCAAGCAGGCATTTGAAAATATGCAGAAAGCAGGCATTGATGCCTTGGTGGTGATTGGAGGTAATGGCTCATTGAGCGGTGCCCGTGTCTTTGCACAGGAATTTGATGTTCCCTGTATTGGGTTGCCGGGCACTATAGATAATGACCTTTATGGGACAGACTTGACAATCGGTTATGATACGACGCTCAACACAATTGTTGAGTGCGTGGACAAAATCAGAGATACCGCAACCTCGCATGAACGCATCTTTTTTGTTGAAGTGATGGGGCGTGATGCGGGATTCTTGGCACAGAACAGCGCCATTGCTAGTGGGGCAGAGGCGGCGATTATTCCAGAGGATAGTACCGATGCTGATCAATTGGAGCAATTCATAGGAAGAGGCATACGCAAGAGCAAGAACTCCAGTATCGTGATTGTCAGCGAAAGCCCTAAGTGCGGCGCTATGTTTTACGCTGAACGTGTAAAGAGGGAGTATCCGCAATACGACGTAAGAGTTTCAATCTTGGGGCATCTGCAACGAGGCGGTTCGCCTTCGGCTCGTGACCGTATCCTTGCAAGCCGGCTAGGAGCAGGGGTGATTGACGCAATTCTAGATGGACAGCGCAATGTGATGATAGGCATTCGCAATGACGAGGTGGTGTACGTGCCATTTTCTGATGCCATCCGTTCGGATAAGGCAATGAATAAGTCGCTTATAAGAGTGTTGGATGAATTATCCATTTGATGGGATGGGAAGTTGTTGATATTGTTTTTTAATGAGATAAATAAGAAATAGAGATGAATCATCTTCTGACCATATTGGGGCCTACAGCATGCGGAAAGACAGCGTTTGCTGCACGCTTGGCATATGATATGGATGGGGAGATTATAAGCGCAGACAGCCGTCAAGTGTATCGGGGAATGGATATAGGGACAGGCAAAGATTTGGCTGATTATACAGTGAATGGGAAAGTCATACCGTACCATCTGATAGATATCGCAGAAGCGGGGACACGCTACAATGTGTACGAGTGGCAGCAAGGGTTTCTTGATGCATATAGCGATATTTGTAGTCGAGCTAAAACCCCCATTTTATGTGGTGGAACAGGGATGTACATAGAAAGTGTGATTAAGGCTTATGAATTTGACGGAAGAACTTTCCCGCAGTTCGATTCGTTGATTGTAGGATTGGACATCAGTCGGGAGCTTCGTCGGGATAAGATAAGCAAACGTTTACGCGCTCGATTAGACGAGGGAATGATAGAGGAAGTACAGGGGTTGATAAACAATGGCGTGTCAACTAATCAGTTGATTAAATATGGACTTGAATACAAATTCGTAACCCTTTATCTGCTTGGGCAACTTCAGTATGATGAAATGTTCTCGTTGTTAGAGATAGCAATACATCAGTTTGCGAAAAGACAGATGACATGGTTTCGTGGCATGGAGGAAAGGCGTGGCATCAAGATACATTGGCTCAGTGTTGACATGCCCATCGAAGAACGAATACAACAAGTGAAAGAATTATGGCAGACGCAAATCGCATAGGAGTGATATATAGTCCCCATTTCGGATTAGACAGGTCGCAGAAGCGATGGGCTCTAATTCGTGGCTATATGGAACAGAAGGGCATACAGTATGATTTTGTTCAGTCGGAAGCTGCAGGTTCTGTGGAACGACTGACAAGGATGATGTGTGAAAATGGATATGAAACCATTGTAATTGTTGGTGGAGATGGCTCTCTCAACAGCGCAATTAATGCTATGATGCAGTGTCGCGAATCGCTGCCAGCAAATTTTGCCTTCACAATTATCCCCAACGGGATAGGGAACGATTTCTCGCGTTTCTGGGGCGTTTCGGTGGATGATTACAAGCAGGTGATTGACGGAGTTGTCGCTCGAAATGTTCGTAAGGTGGATGTGGGCTGTTGTACTTATTATGATGATAATATTCCGCAACGGCGTTATTTTTTGAACTGCTTGAATATAGGTCTTGGTGCAAGGCTGATAAAGACGACGAATGATGCAGCCCAGATAATAGGGTCGCGTCACTTATCCGTCATTCCTGCCCTGATAAGTCAAATATTTGAAAGGATGCAATACAACCTGTCGTTGAAGATTGAGACAGAAGAGATTGAGGGGAAATTCATGTCCGTTTGTATTGGCAATTGCCATGGATATGGGCAGACGCCTAATTCTGTTCCGTACAATGGATTGCTTGATGTTTCGTTGATTACGCGCCCTGAATGGTGGCAGCTCTTCGAAGGCTTTTGGCTATTGGGCAAGGGGCGTTTCCTCAATTACAAAAATGTACATCCTTATCGTGCAAGGCAGATTGTTGTTAAAGAGACAGATAAGGCGTTGATTTCATTGGATGGTTTGGAACTCCCTGTGAGAAACGTTACCCCTTTGCGAGTGGAGATAGAGAAGGATGTATTGGACTTTATCGTTCCTGCTATCCAATCTTACTGATTCTTTCAAGGCTTTCGCTGTCGATGATTCTTATTTTCTTTCCATCGATGGCAATGATTTTTTCTTGGGCAAAGGCAGACAGTGTTCGGATAGCGTTAGAAGTGGTCATGTTTGACATGCTGGCCAAATCTTCGCGTGAAAGGTATACCGAGAGTGTGACTTTGTCTTCTTCGAAGCCATAATTGTCGCGCAGAAAGACGAGCGACTCCGCAAGGCGGCCTCGGATATGCTTTTGTGTCAAGTTAACCGTGCGCTGATCCGAGTTCCCCACTTCGACTGCAAGCAACTTCACGAAGAATAGGGCAAGCTGGCTGTTCTCAGTCATCCACTTCTCTATTAGCTCAATAGGGATGAAGCAGATGGTGCTAGGCTCGAACGCTGCTGCTGAAGTGACGTAGTTCTGGTTCGCAAAATAAGCTCTGTATCCGAAATATTCGGAAGGTTTCACGACGCGAATAATCTGAGTCCTTCCACTGATGCCATCCTTGTATATTTTGACCTTCCCGCTTACAAGGCAATGCAACATTTGAGGCACCTCTCCTTCCTTGTACAGTGTCTCGTTCTTCTTGAAGTGCTGGACAGACATGTTATCCTTTAACTCTTCTTGCTGTTGAGTGGTCAACAGCTGCATGAATCCATGGAGGCAGTTCATTGTGTCAGTCCAGATGTCAGAATCCCTTTTCTTCATTGCCTCAAATGTTTTGCTATGCAAAGTTACGCACAACTTATAAATTAACCAAGTCTTTTCTTCTGTTTTTCTGCTTTTCAACATGTTTTGTGCGCTTTTTCGATTCGTGAGATGTTTTTTTCTTGAAAAAGATTGTGTACACGAAAAAATAATCTTAAATTTGGAAATTAAAACCTATAGTAAATCGAAAAGCAACAATACCTTAAAATACAACTATGAGTTATTTACGTTTTGATAAAACTCTGATGGCTAACCTGCAGGAATCTTTGCCAAAAGAAATTCTGCGGACTAACAAGTCAGGTGCGTATTCATGTTCTTCTATAGTTGACTGCAATACGCGTAAATATCACGGTTTGTTGGTTGTTCCTGTTCCTGAATTAGATGGAGAGAACCATGTTCTTCTTTCATCGCTTGACGAGACCGTCATCCAGCATGGCGCTCAGTTCAATCTGGGACTTCACAAGTATTCAGGGAATGTGTACAGCCCTAATGGGCACAAGTACATACGTTCTTGTGAATGGGAAAAACTTCCAACAACAATATACCGTGTTGGTGGTGTGATACTGAAGAAAGAGAAGGTTTTTCAGCACTTTGAAAACCGTATTCTGATTCGCTACACATTGCTGGATGCCCATTCTGTAACAACCTTGCGTCTGCGTCCCTTCCTCGCTTTCCGAAGTGTAGAAGTCTGCACGCATGAAAATTCAGGGGCAAGCAGAGAATATACTCAGATTGATAATGGAATCAAGACTCGCATGTATCCGGGCTATCCCGAACTCATGATGCAGCTGAACAAGAAAAACGAGTTTGTCTTTGATCCCAATTGGTACCATGGCATTGAGTATCAGAAAGAGCAGGAAATGGGGTATGAATACAAAGAAGACCTCTATGTCCCTGGCTATTTCGAATTCAACATAAAGAAAGGCGAGAGCGTGGTGTTTGCAGCAGGTGTGAGCGAGCTGAAGTCTAATCAGTTGAAAAAGATATTCGATTACGAATACGACGTTCATGTGCCTCGTACTAATTTCCAATCATGCCTTGTCAATGCGGCTCACCAGTTCCACTACGAGAAAGATGGTGAGAACTACATCATCGCAGGCTATCCATGGTTCAAGTGCCGTGCTCGCGACATGTTCGTCTCTCTCCCTGGCCTTACGCTGGCCATCGATGAGGTCGACTATTACGAGAAAGCGATGAAAACTGCCGAGAAAGCCATTGCCGATTTCATGGAAGGCAAGAAATCCGACATCATGATGTACGAGATGGACAAGCCCGATGTGCTCCTGTGGGCCGTTTGGTGCATTCAGCAGTATTCACGCCTGATAGGTGCAGAAGCAGCGATAGAGAAGTATGGCAAGCTTGTAGATAAGATTGTATCTTTTATTCTGCAAGGAAAGCATTGTAATCTGGACGTTCACGACAACGGCTTGCTCAGCATCAATGGCCGCGAACGCGCCATGACCTGGATGAACTCGGAGATAAACGGTAAACCTGTAGTGCCACGTTCAGGCTATGTGGTTGAGATTAATGCCTTGTGGTACAATGCCCTGATGTTCAATGCCGAGATGTTGATGTCGACAGGACGTTCCGCAGAAGCAGGCAAGTACACTCAGCAGGCAGAGCTGACCGGAAGGACTTTCAAGGAAGTCTTCCTGAACGAGCATGGATATTTGTTGGACTATGTAGATGAAGGCTATATTTCTTGGTCTGTTCGTCCTAACATGCTCATTGCTTCCTCGCTCGAATACAGTCCGCTGTCAACCCCTGAACGTAAGAGAATCTTTGACATCTGTACCAAAGAACTGCTCACCCCAAAGGGAATGCGCTCCCTCTCTCCTAAATCAGGTGGTTACAATCCTATTTACCAAGGCGGACAGACACAACGCGACGCTGCTTACCACCAGGGAACCGTATGGCCTTGGTTGTCAGGATTCTATTTGGAGACAAACCTCAAAGTCTATAAGAAAAGTGGTCTTTCATGGGTTGACCGCTGTTTTGTAGGATTGGAAGAAGAAATGAATTACCATTGTATCGGTACCTTGCCAGAGCTGTTCGATGGCAATCCGCCGTTCCATGGCCGTGGAGCACTTTCATTTGCCATGAATGTGGCAGCGGTGTTACGTGTCAACAGGGTTCTGTCTAAATTTTATAACTATTAAATAAGGAGGAAACAAGGAATATGAAAGTATTAATGTTTGGTTGGGAATTCCCTCCTAAGATTTATGGCGGTCTGGCTGTTGCCTCCTACGGAATCACCAAAGGCATGGTCGAAGGGCAGCCTGACGCAGAAGTCACCTTTTGCCTCCCTAAGCCTTGCGGCGAAGAAGAGAACTTCCTTCGTATCATCGGCATGAATCAAGTGCCCATCGTTTATCGCGATCACGATTACGACTATGTGAAGAGCCGCGTGCCTAACTACATGACTCCCGAAGACTATTACAACTTCAGGAATCACATCTATGCCGACTTCTCCTACATGAATGTCAACGACATGGGCTGCATGGAGTTTGCAGGCGGATATCCAGGCAACTTGCATGACGAAATCAACAACTTCTCCATCATAGCAGGTGTAGTTGCACGTGCCGAGCAGTTCGACATCATACATGCTCACGACTGGCTTACTTATCCCGCAGGCGTTCATGCTAAGATGGTCAGCGGAAAGCCCCTGTGCATCCATGTCCATGCTACAGACTTTGACCGCTCTCGCGGTAAGGTGAACCCCACTGTCTATTCAATCGAGAAGAACGGCATGGACCACGCCGACTGCATCATGTGTGTGTCAGAATTGACTCGCCAGACAGTTATACGCGAATACCATCAGGATCCACGCAAATGTTTCGCCATGCACAATGCTGTCTACCCACTTCCGCAGGAGTATCTTGACATCCCTCGTGTTGACCACGGAAAAGAGAAAGTCGTGACCTTCCTCGGACGTATCACCATGCAGAAAGGTCCAGAATACTTCATTGAGGCAGCCGACCTTGTGTGCCAGCGTTCAAAAAACATCCGTTTCTGTTTCGCCGGTTCAGGCGACAAGTATTGGGAGATGGTAGATTTGGCAGCAGCCAAAGGCATAGCCGACCGATGCCACTTCCCGGGCTTCCAGCGTGGCAAGCAAGTCTATGAGTGCTACAAGGCAAGCGATGTCTTTGTCATGCCATCCGTTTCAGAGCCATTCGGCATTGCCCCGCTCGAAGCGATGCAGTGCGGCACACCGTCCATCATTTCAAAGCAGTCTGGCTGTGGCGAAATTCTTGACAAAGTGATAAAAGTTGACTATTGGGACATCAACGCCATGGCTGATGCCATCTACTCTCTTTGTACCAACGAAGGCCTGCATAAGTATTTGCAGGAAGAAGGACTCAAGGAGGTGGCAGAAATCACTTGGGTGAAAGTTGGTCACCGCATCCGTAAACTCTACGACGAATGCATCTACAACGGAGGGTTTATACATTAAAAACTTAAAACTCATATAACAATGAAAAGGATTTGTCTATATTTTGAGATACACCAGATAATTCATCTCAAGCGCTACCGTTTCTTCGACATCGGTCGCGACCATTACTATTACGACGATTACGAAAACGAGCGCTCTATCAATGACATCGCCGAGCGCAGTTACGTGCCAGCATTGCAGACACTCATCCAGATGTGTAAGGAACATCCGGAATTCAGAGTAGCATTCTCCCTCTCCGGATGCGGACTTGAGCAGCTCGAGTTCCACGCACCTCAGGTCATCGACCTCCTGCAGGAACTCAATGCAACAGGACAGGTCGAGTTCCTTTGCGAACCATACAGCCACGGCTTGGCATCATTGGCAAACGAAGAAAGTTTCGCGGCAGAAGTCAAGCGCATGAGCGACAAAATCAAGGAAGTGTTTGGCAAGCGTCCAAAAGTCTTCCGTAACTCATCTCTCATCTACAACGACGAAATTGGCGCACAAGTTGCAGCCATGGGCTTCAAGGGCATGATAACAGAAGGCGCAAAGCAGATTCTCGGCTGGAAATCCCCACATTATATATATAATAGTGCTAGCGACCCACGTCTCAAGCTCCTGCTGCGCGACATCAGCCTTTCCGAAGACATCACAGAGCGCTTCACTTCCAACCCAATCATGGCAGACCAATGGCTCGACTGGATAGCCTCCACACCGGAAGGGGAGAACGTCATCAACATCTTCGGCGAGCTCGTCACCTTCGGCATCTTCCATCCGCTTCAGGGGGGTATCCTCGAATTCCTTAAGGCCATCCCAGCTCTTGCCAAAGAGCGCGGCATCGGCTTTGCCCTGCCATCCGAACTCTGCGAAGAGAAGAGCGTAGGAGCTATCGAAGTGCCATACAGCATTTCATGGGTAGATGAAGAGCGCGACACCTCCTGCTGGCTCGGCAACGTCATGCAGCGCGAAGCCTTCAACAAGCTCTACAGCATTGCCGACCGTGTGCGCGTGTCAGGCGACCGTCGTATCCAGATGGACTGGGATTCCCTTCAGGCGTCCAACAACTTCCGTTTCATGACCACCAAGCCTGGCATGCAGTATCGCGGCATCTACGACAGCCCGTATGACGCATTCACCAACTACATGAACATTCTTGGCGACTTCATCGCACGCGTCAACAACCTTTATGGAGGCGCAGACAACGAAGAAATCGATGGACTCATCACGCTCATCAAGAACCAGGGCGACGAAATCGAAGCCAAGGACAAGGAGATTGAGCGTCTGCGTAAGAAACTCGAAAAACTCAATCCAACAGAAGTGGCAGAGAAAAAGCCAGCTAAGAAGACCTGCAAGAAGGCTGCTCCAAAGGAAGAAGCAGTTCCTGCTGCTCCAGAAAAGCCGGCAAAGAAAGCTGCTGCCAAGAAGGCGACAGCCAAAGCAACAAAAAAATAACACGTTCGCCGTAGCGTCGGCAATCAGACGCAGCACAGCTGCAACAGCATCCATTCCGCAACACTTGGCCACGAGTGTTGCGGAATGTTGTTTTTAACGTGAGTTCGATATAAAGAGTCGCTTTGCGAGGCACTGCAAAAAACATATTTCTGTCATATCGAACTCGCCTTTCCAAACGTCCACGACACTTGTCAGACACTGACACTTCAGCACGGAGGCACAGGGCATTTTCACCTTGTGCCTCTTTTCTTCTTGAGGAGGGCTTGGCAAGTGGCTGCAAACGCACACCGTGCAGACAAGGTTTCAGACACCGTGTGCACAATAACACGAACACCCTGTGCCTATTATTTCCGACACGGGCGGCTTGTCTGAGTATCAACGATTTGTATTTTGGAGGGGAAAGGGCACAAAAAGCGTACCCGAGGGGGATATCGAATTACGTTTGATGGAATGTGATGAGTCCTTCGAGAGGAGCTTGAAGGATGTTCCCGACTTTGTAGCCATATTGACGGGCGGCTTCGTGAAGTTCTTCTTGGTAGTGATGGGCAATGCTGCCGACAAAATGGACGGTATTTTCTTCTGTGGGCCAGTTGACGCAGGCGATGTTTCGCTGGAAGAACTGGCTGAAGCAGTCGATGAGGAGGTGATGGATGCCTGCTTCTTCTCTATGGCGGGCACAGAAGGGGGAAAGGCTTGCCAGAAAGCGGTTGGGGAGTGGCTCTCTGTACACTTTCTGAATGATGCTTTCTTGGCTTTCGCCTGTTTCGTCGAAGAACTGCTGTATTACGTGCTTTGGCAATTGCTTTTTCAGGATGTCACCCGCCAGACGTTTGCCGATGTAGGCCCCGCTGCCTTCGTCGCCTAGAATGTAACCCAGAGCGGGATTGCCTGCGTGGAGTGTGGTGCCGTCGTAATAGCAGGAGTTGCTGCCTGTGCCTAAGATGCAGACGATGCCTGGCTGGTACTGGCACAGACCTCGTGCTGCACCCAGCATGTCGCTTTCGACACTGATTTGTGTGGCAGATGGGAAGGCTTGGCTGAGCGCCTTGAATACGATGGGGGCTTTCTCTTTTGTGCAGCCAGCTCCGTAGAAATGGACGACGGACAACGGACGACGGACGGATGGGATGATGAATGCCCCGCATCGGAGAGTACCGGTGTGGGGCATTGCTGTTTTATGAAAGTGTGGGTTCGTGGGGTAGTTATTCGTCCATGAGCTTGCGGTAGCGTATGCGCTTGGGCTCTTCAAGGCCGAGGCGCTTGGCTTTGTTGGCTTCGTAGTCGGTATATGAGCCTTCGAAGTAGAAGATGTTGCCGTCTCCTTCGAATGCGAGGATGTGGGTGCAGATTCGGTCGAGGAACCAGCGGTCGTGGCTGATGACGACGGCGCATCCTGCAAAGGCTTCGAGGCCTTCTTCGAGGGCGCGGAGGGTGTTGACGTCGATGTCGTTGGTTGGCTCGTCGAGCAGCAGCACGTTGCCTTCTTGCTTGAGGGCGATGGCGAGGTGGAGGCGGTTGCGCTCTCCGCCTGAAAGCACGCCGCACTTCTTCTCCTGGTCGGCTCCGTTGAAGTTGAAGCGTGAGAGGTAGGCGCGCACGTTGATGTCGCGCCCGCCGATGCGGATGGTTTCGTTGCCGCCGCTGACGACTTGGTAGACGCTCTTGTCGGGGTCGATGTCCTTGTGCTGCTGGTCAACATAGCTGAGCTTGACGGTTTCGCCCACCTCGAATGTGCCTGCATCTGCCTGCTCCATGCCCATGATGAGGCGGAAGAGGGTGGTCTTGCCTGCTCCGTTGGGACCGATGATGCCAACGATGCCGTTGGGGGGGAGGTTGAAGTTGAGGTCGGTGAAGAGGGTCTTTTCGCCAAAGGATTTTGCGACGCTCTGGGCTTCGATGACTTTGTTGCCAAGGCGTGGGCCGTTGGGGATGAATATCTCGAGCTTTTCTTCCTTCTGCTTCTGCTCTTCGTTCAGCATCTTGTCGTAGGAGTTCAGGCGGGCTTTTCCTTTGGCTTGGCGTGCCTTGGGCGCCATGCGCACCCACTCAAGCTCGCGCTCGAGGGTCTTGCGGCGCTTTGAGGCGGTCTTTTCTTCTTGCTCCATGCGCTTGCTCTTCTGCTCGAGCCATGAGGAGTAGTTGCCCTTCCAGGGGATGCCTTCGCCGCGGTCGAGCTCGAGTATCCACTCTGACACGTCGTCGAGGAAGTAGCGGTCGTGGGTGACGGCTATGACTGTGCCCTCATACTGCTGCAGGTGCTGCTCGAGCCAGTCGATGGATTCGGCATCGAGGTGGTTGGTGGGCTCGTCGAGCAAGAGCACGTCGGGCTTCTGGAGCAGGAGGCGGCAGAGGGCTACTCGACGGCGTTCGCCGCCAGAGAGGTTCTGCACGCTCCAGTCGCCTGGAGGGCAGCGGAGGGCGTCCATGGCGCGCTCGAGCTTGGAATCCATGTTCCACGCATCTGTGGCGTCGATGATGTCTTGCAGCTCGGCTTGACGGTTCATCAGCTTCTCCATCTTGTCGGGGTCTTCGTAGTATTCGGGAAGGCCGAACTTGTCGTTGATTTGGTCGTATTCGGCAAGGGCGTCGTAAACGTGCTGGACGCCTTCCATCACGTTCTCCTTGACGGTCTTGGATTCGTCGAGCGGAGGTTCCTGAGGCAGATAGCCGACGGTGTAGCCGGGGCTCCATACTACTTCGCCCTGGAACTGCTGGTCAAGTCCCGCGATGATTTTCATGAGGGTGGACTTACCTGAGCCGTTCAAGCCGATGATGCCGATTTTTGCTCCGTAGAAGAAGCTGAGGTATATGTTCTTGAGAACTTGTTTTTGGTTTTGCTGGATGGTCTTGCTGACGCCTACCATCGAGAAGATTACTTTTTTGTCATCTACTGTAGCCATTGCTGTCGGGTATGTTTATATATATGTGTATTTTATGAATGAATGCTTGCAGGGGGGGGATTATTCAAGGTCGGACAGCCAGTCGGCGCTGATGGCGTCGCTAGGCATGTGCCAGTCTCCGCGTGGTGAGAGGGAAAGCCCCACTTTAGGTCCGTCGGGCAGGCAGCTGCGCTTGAATTGCTGTGAGAAGAAGCGGCGCAGGAATGTCTTGAGCCATTTCTGTATGGTCGCTTCGTCATATCTGCCCGTGTCGGCCGCCAGGGTGTTGTCCTGTCGGATGAAGGCTTGCTGTGCCAGGTAGTTGATTTTTGAAGGACGGAAGCCTCTGCGCAGAAAGTGGTAGAGGAAGAAGTCGTGAAGCTCGTAGGGCCCGACGAGGTCTTCTGTCTTCTGCTGGATGTTCCCCTGTTCGTCGGCAGGGATGAGCTCTGGCGAAATGGGGGTGTCGATGATGTCCATGAGCGTGGCTGCTGAAGCTGCATCTACATGGTTCTCGGCAACCCATTGGACGATGTGCCTGATGAGGGTCTTGGGAATGGAGCCGTTGACGCCATAGTTGGACATGTGGTCGCCGTTGTAGGTTGCCCACCCAAGCGCCAGTTCGCTGAGGTCGCCTGTGCCTACCACAAATCCGTTATGCTGGTTGGCAACGTCCATGAGTATCTGCGTACGCTCGCGTGCCTGTCCGTTCTCGTAGGTCACATCGTGCATGCTGATGTCGTGACCTATATCCTTGAAGTGCTGTATGCAGGCGTCCTTGATGCTGATTTCCTTGACGGTTACGCCCAGCGACTGCATCAGGCAGAGGGCGTTGTTGTAGGTGCGGTCGGTTGTGCCGAAGCCAGGCATGGTGATGCCGATGATGGAGGTGCGCGGCCATTGGAGCAAATCCATCGTCTTGGCGCATACGAGCAGGGCGAGTGTGGAGTCGAGGCCGCCGCTGATGCCGAGCACGATGCTTTGCGCGTTGGTGTGCACGATGCGCTTGGCCAAGCCTGCAACTTGGATGGAGAAGCATTCGTCGCATCGTTGGCTGAGGGCCTCTCCCTGTGGGATGAACGGATGTGGATCAATCCAGCGCGTGAGCTTGAACTTGTCGGCTTTGCTTGTGCAAGAGCAAGGGATGTCTGTCGGCTGGACAGCTCCCTGCAGTCGGATGCTTTCAGCAAATGCGGTGTTGCGCCTGCGTTCGTTTAGGATGTTCTCTGTATCTATTTCAGAAATGATGATTTGCCCTTCGATGGAGAAGCGTTGGCTTTGTGCCAATGGTGCGCCGTTTTCGTAGATGAGGGCGTTTCCTGTATAGACGGTGTCTTGGGTGGATTCGCCAAATCCGCAGGAACTGTAGACGTATCCTGAATGGATGCGTGAGCTCTGCTGGCTGATGAGCGAGGTGAGGTATTGGTGCTTGCCTGCCTCTTCATTGCTGGCGCTGAGGTTGAAGATGATTTCTGCCCCTTGCAAGGCCTGTTGGCTGCTTGGGGGAATGGGTGCCCAAAGGTCTTCGCCTATTTCGATGGCGAAGGTGGTGCTTGGGGTGTGAAAGAGCAAGTTGCTGCCCAAGGGCGCTGTTTGTGAACACAGCTGGACGGACGATGCCTTGACTGCTGAGGAGGGCACAAACCAACGTCGCTCGCTGTTGCTGAGGTAGGTCTTGGCTATGCAGCCGAGTATGCGGCCGTTTTGTATGGCTACTGCGCAGTTCATCAGAAGCGAGCCAGCCGAGACGGGCATTCCAACAATGGAGATGATGGAATGGGCGCGTGTGCTGTCGAGTATTTGAGACAGGCTTTCTTCGCACTTGCTGATTAGTTGCCGCTGGCCGAACAGGTCTTGGCAGGTGTATCCGCTGATGCAGAGCTCTGGGAATACGATGATTTCAGCTCCCTTATCTTCTGCCTGATGGATGCAGCTGATGATTTGCTGGGTGTTGAAGCTGCAATCGGCTACCTTGAGGGAGGGAATTGCAGATGCTACTTTCACAAAACCGTAATTCATTTTTCTTATTATATTATGTGTAAACCATTCTATCGTACCCCTCGGGTCCGATGGAGTGTACCCGAGGGGTGCGGTATTGTTGTTGGGCTATAAAGCGTTGATGCTGATGGATGCAGGCTTTAATCCTTTGCCATGCACCTTGACGGTAGCTTTACCCTTTTTCCCGTTGCTTTGGATGCCTATGACTAATTGTCCGTGGAAGACTTTCATCGTGGGCTTTGTAAAGACTTCGAGGCTGGTGGCGTCGCCATTGCAGATGCCCTTGAAGCGGGCAGCTCCGTTGACAGAGACTTGTATCTGATTGTCTGCGTCAGGGACGAGGGTGCCATCTCGGTCGAGTATGCTGACGGTGATGAAGGTCATGTCTTCTCCATCTGCTTTGATGTTCTTGACGGGTGCGCCAAGGTCGCCTGTCAGCTGGATGGTTTTTGCTGCTCCTGCTGTCTTGACGGTCTTGCTCCCGGCGATGTTGCCATTCTTGTCATATACGACAACTTTCAGCTCCCCGGGTTCATACTTGACGTTGTTCCAACGGAGGCGGTAGCGGTCGATGGCTGGGTCGCTGATGTCTGTGATTTTCTCGTCTTTTCCTGCCCCTTTCTTCACGTCTGTATTTTTGGTTATTTTCCCTTGCGACTTTCCGTTGACGAACAGTTCGGCTGTGGGGTGATTGGTGTAGCAATAGACGGGTGTTGTTTCGCCTTCACGGCCAGGGAACGTCCAATGTGGCAGGAGATGGATGGTGTTCTCTTCCTGGTTCCAGTGAGAGCGGTAGAGGTAATATCTGTCTTTGGGAAGTCCTGCCAGGTCGAAGATGCCAAAATACGAAGAGCGGCTTGGCCAGAATTCATCGTAGGGGGTAGGCTCGCCGAGGTAGTCGAAGCCTGTCCATACAAATTCGCCAATCACCCAAGGCAGCTCGTCTTGCAGAACCCAGTCTTCTTCTGGTATGTTTGACCACCAGCAAGCCTCAACGTCATAGCTGGAGCATTGCCCGTCTTCATGCGTTTTGCCATCGGCACGCTGAACGGGGAACTTGTACACGCCTCGCGATGAAACGGTGGATGCTGTCTCGCTTCCAAGCAGGAATCCGTGGCGCAACTTTTCATAGGCGGCCTTGTAGCGATGGGTTCGATAGTTGATTCCTGCAATGTCGAGCACTTGTGCGTAACCAGAGGATAGGGCATTGTCAATTCGGTCCATGCCTGCTGTGACAGGACGTGTCTTGTCGAGCTTGTGGATGAGATTCTGCATCTCGCGAGTCATTCTGTTGCCCTCCTTGGAACCTTGTTCTGGAATCTCGTTGCCAATGGACCACATGACGATGGATGGGTGCAGGCGATTGGAATAGACAAGGTTGGTCAGGTCGCGCCTCCACCATTCTTCATAGAAGCGCGAATAGCCATTCTTGCATTTAGGATAGCGCCACATGTCGAAGCTTTCAGCCATTACCATCATGCCAAGAGAATCGCACACGTCCATCTGCATCTGGCTGGGTATGTTGTGAGCTGTACGGATGGCGTCGCATCCCATGCTTTTCAGCAGTTCTATCTGGCGGATGATGGCTGCTTTGTTTACAGCTGCGCCAATCATGCCCAGGTCGTGATGAAGGCATGCGCCTTTGAATTTTCTGCTGATGCCATTGAGCTTGAAGCCGCCCTCCTCGCTTACCTCGATGGTTCTGATTCCGTACTTGACGGTTTTGGAGTCGAGCACTTCTCCATTACCTTCATCTGCAATGATGCTTACCTTCAGGTCATAGAGCTGCGGCTTTTCTGGTGACCAGCATTCTACGTCATTCATGGTTAGCTCTGTCATGGCACTTGCGCCATCTAAGTCGTCATCCGATTGTGGATTTACGTCTATCGTATGGCCATTGGTGGAGAAACGTACAATGTTTCCGCTGCTGAAAACGCCATCCAATGAGGCAGAGAGGGTGATGGTAGCTGTGGCTGTTGCCCGATTCCAACTTTTAGTCTCCACGTTGATGCCCCATTCTTTGATGTAGCAACTTCCTGTAGTGATTAATTCTACTGGGCGAATCAAGCCTGCGCCAGGATACCAGCGGCTGCTTTCTGCAATATTCTGAAGGTGTATTGCCAATGTGTTGGGCGAACCATCCTTGTGGATGTATGGGGTGACATCCACAAGGAATGGTGTGTAGCCATATTTCCATTCACCAGCTTTTTCTCCATTCACATATACAACGGGTTCGGACATAGCGCCGTCAAAGTTGAGCATGGCGTGCTGACAGTCTTTCTCTACAACGAAGGTGGTGCGATACCAACCTTGTCCAATCCAAGGTAGAGAACCGCTTCGCCCTGTTTTTTCTGTAGCTTCCTTTTCTCCGTTCTGTTCAATGGCAACGGTTTGCTTGTCTATGTCTTTATCGAAAGGACCGCTGATTGCCCAGTCGTGAGGGACTTGCACGGTTTGCCATTCTTTATCGTTGTAATTAGCTTGTGATGGTGCGATGGAGTCAAGCATTTCTCCACGTGAAAATTTCCATCCGTCGCGCAAGATGGATGTATGCCGTTGGGCTGTAGCTGTGGATATGGAAATGCTTAGGAGCACCAATCCTTTGAGTATGCTGCGAATGAGAGTCATAAATGGAATTTAGGGTTATTTGTTCTTTTCGTAGATGATGTAGTCGTTCAGCTTGACCCAAGAGAAGTTTTCAGAATAGGTGGTTTGGTATGCACCTATGCTCAAGGTTGGAGAGTTCACCTCGATTGGAGAACCGGGCATGTTGTTCCATGATTTTCCGTCCTTGCTGCTGCGTGCAAAAAGCTGATTGCCTCGTCTTTCAAACTGCATGTAAGGGTCGAAATCATACCCTTTGTAATTAGGGTATTGCGGGCGTCCTCTTCTGCTCAGGATTGTCAGCATATTGCCACAGTTGTAGAGTGGGAATGCACCTAACTGATAGTATGTGTTGTTATCCTTGATGAGGATTCCTCCCTCGTTGAAACCTGTCACGTTGCGACGCTTCAGTCCTTCCATGTCTGTGACGGTTGTCATTACGACAAAGTCTCCTGTGACTTCTTTGTACATCACGCCTCCGCTTTCGAGTGGGGCATCGTTGAAGTTAGCTGTTTGGGTAGAGAGAGTGAATTCTTCTTTCTTCTCAAACGTAGGTGTCATGTCTGGAGAAAGTACGAACTTGCTGTCTGGGTCAATTTCTTCAAAGTCGTCATCTCCAAGTGAAGGTGTCTCGAATTTGTTTGTCTGGTTGTAGATAGTTTCGACAGCATTAGCATCGATGGCTGTAGGAAGAATCATGATAGAGTTGATGTATCCCATGAAGTTGTTCGTTCCTGCAGCATCTGCGCCAATTGTTATCCTTCCTTCTGGACGTATCATGAGGAAGTTGTTCTTCTCCTTCAGCAGCTTGCCGTTAAGGTAAACCTTCTCCATCCATCCGTCGAACGTGATGGTCCAGAATTGCCATTTCCCCTCACCTGCAGCAATGTCTTTCTGTGCTCCGCTGCTTTCGAATGAGCCGTTGTGATTCATCAAGCCTGTTGATGGATCGGTGCCAAGACGGAATTCTGTGTTGGCCAGGTCTGCGCGAGATGAAGAGAGTGAAGTGACGGTAGAGATTGGGCCAACCTTAGTGCTTAATACCCATGCTGAGATTGTATAGGGTGAATTATAGCGATAGTTGGTTGGCAGGGTTACATTACTTGTAAGGCTTTGTGTGCCGTTGAAGAACAATCCCCATTTTCCGTCTTTCACGCGCATGTGAATTGGTTTGTTGGCCTTGAAGGTTATGGCGTTGTCTCTTTCAAGGCTTAATGCCTTCATCTCTGATACGTCAAAAGGCTCTTTCTTGTTGTGTGCAAGTATATCAGCGCTTAAGATGATGTAGGGTGAAGGCTGTGCGTTTCTCTCTTGTGCTTCAACGTCTTTCTTGTGCATGCCAGGGTATGCGTCATTGCTCTCGGCTGTGATGACAGGCAGCTCTGGCGCTTTCTTCCAAACCTTCACGTTCCAAATAGCTGGCATATGCCCGTTCTTCTGTGTGTCGGTGATGGTGATGCGGATGTAGCGTGCTTTTGTTTCCTTCTTGTCAATCATAGGAGAGCCTTGCATCGTGTTGTCTGTACGATCTGCATACATCGTCCAGGTGGTTGCGTCCAGTGATGTTTCTATCTTGTACTGATAGAAGAAGGTTGGATATTCGAATTGTGTCCAGATTTCGTTGAATTTCTGTACTTTGCCAAGGTCGATTGAAACCCATTCTTCAGAGTTCTTATTTGCCTGAACGCCCCAGTTCGTGTTGCGAGCTTTCCATAATGTTGCGTTGTTGTCATCTACTAAGTATTCTGGCTTGAACCATTCGTCGTAGTATGAGGATGCTGTCACTTTGGCTCCAAACGCAAGGTTTTTGTGCTTGCTGCTTTTGAAGAAATTGACATTTTGTGCATTGTGAGTCGGGATGATTTGTTTGATATTGCCATTCTCGTCAAAGGTGATTTCGTCGATGCAGATTTGACGGTTGAATCCGTGTACAGATTTGGGGTTGTTGTGACGATGATAAACAATATAATACTTTCCGTCTATCTCAAGAACAGAATGGTGGCCAGGTCCATGTATGGTTTCGTCTTCGTTGGTAGTGAGGATTTCACCTTTATACTCGAATGGACCCATAGGGCCTTCCTTAGATATGGCGTATTGTACCCGATAGGTGTCTGTGTGGCAGCTTCCTGATGAGTAGGTGAAGTAGTAGATGCCATTGCGCTTGAAGATGAATGGCGCTTCAAAGATGTCTTTCAGTTCTGTGTTGGGAATGAGTCTTTTTTCTGTGAAGAACTCGTCAGCAGCGATAGGGAATGGGCGATTCTCATTCCATCTGCGTGCGTCTTTTGTGACACCTTCTGCCAACTGGGTGATGTCGAAGTCGCCATCTTTGAGTTTGGCTACGCCACAGCCGAATCCGTCATAGATACCCCATGTCGTGAAATAAAGGTATTGGCTTTTGTCGTCATCTTCAAACAGCATAGGGTCGAGTGTGATGACGTTGTGGATGTAGCGGTCTGGTACCATGACGGCGTCTTCATTCCCCAGAATGTTCTTCCAGGGACCTGTGGGAGAATCGCTCTCGCCGATGTTGATGTTGCAAGGCTCGCAGTAGTAATAGCGAAATTTCCCGTTTGGCTGCTGTACCACTTCTGGTGCCCAAACCACTTCTGTTGTCGGCCAGTTCATGACGAAATTGCGCCAGTTGACGAAATCCTTGCTCACCCATACTTGAGCAGGGCCATAGCCGTTGCCTGTGCCGTCTGTTGTTGCGTACAAATAGTATGTGTCGCCAAATTTACGGATGGTTGGGTCGGCAAAATAGCCAGGAATGAAAGGGTTGATGTTGTTAGGAGCATTCCAAGCTGTACCTGCAACGGGTGAAGGCGTGTATTCACGACGCACTCGCTGTGCTGAGAGTGTCGTGGATACAAGAATGAGTAAAGGTAAAATAACTCTTTTCATAATTTTTCATTTAAGTTAATCTGAACAAATTTTTCTTTTATGATTAGTTGTTGATTTTTTCTGTTTGTTTGTTTGATTTGGGGTGGATGCAACTTGTTTAGCGGATTCCAAGCTGATTGAGTGCACGGGCATATCGAGCGGCATTCTGTTGATGCTTTGAATATTCTGCTTCGAAATTGTGGGTGCCTGAGAAGTCTTCTTTGGCGCACATGTAGAGATAGTTTGTTTTTGTGTGGTTGAGTACGGCATCGAGACCTGCAATGCTTGGTATGCAGATGGGGCCTGGCGGCAGTCCTGTCCTTTTGTAGGTGTTATAGGGAGACTCTGCTTCTAGATGCTTGTACAGTATTCTCTTGAGGGTGAAGTCTTGCAAGGCGAATTTGATGGTGGGGTCGCTTTGCAAAGGCATTCCTAAGCGCAGGCGATTTAGGTAGAGAGATGCAATGTTGGGCTTCTCTGGGTTGTTGGCTGTCTCGCTGTCTATGATAGAGGCGAGCGTGCTGACCTTTTCTTTTGTCATCTCTTCTCCTGCGTAGTGGCTTACTTCTTGAAGTTTTGCTAGCCGTTTCTCATTCCAGAAAGCGTCGTTTTCTTTTTGCAGACGTGCAAACAAGTCTTGAACCGTTATGTCCCAATAGACTTCGTAGGTGTTTGGGATGAATAAGGAGGGGAGTGTCTCCTTGCTGTATCCCATTTGCCGTAAGTTTGTTGTATCGTTGATGTATTCGACAATCTCCATGCTGTCTATCATGAGCTGTGGAGCGATGCGACGTACCATCTCGTTGACGGTTCTGACGGGCGGTATAATTATCTTGATGGGACGTTCGTTGTGATTACGGATGTCGCGAACCAGCTCCATCATTTTCATGTCTGGTCGTACTTCGTATTTTCCTGTGCGAATGCGTTTCTCTAGTTTGAAAAGCATGGAGTAGAGTCGAAATGCTCTTATGCTTTGGGGCTTGCAGTCTTTTGCGATTTTATGACTGACGGAATCTATGTTGTCGTCTCTGTCAATAAATATGTAAGTGGGTTCCTTCAAGGTGAATCCACTGCTGTAAAACCATATTGTACCAGTCATCGCGGCCATCAACATAAAGCCTGCGATAGCCCATGCTGTCTTTCCTTTTGCTGACATGTGTTAAAAGAGGCAGAGTGCCAGATTTTCGTGGTTTATTTTACGTTGCAGAATGTATCTATTCTTTAAATTACCATAAAATATTAATGCAAAGATAACAAATATCTTACAAAGATTCTTCTTGAATGACAAAAGTTTTCTAACTTTACACGAAAATCATATATCTTAAATACAGAGTAATGGGAAATTTTAAGGATTTAGTACAAAAACGTCGTAGTATTAGAAAGTTTACTGACCAAGAAGTGAAGGCTGAAGATTTGCAGACGATTCTTCGTGCAGCCCTTATGTCGCCAACGGGAAAGAGTGTGCGTGCATGGCATTTTGTTGTTGTTGATGATAGTGCCTTGCTGGAGAAAATGTCTCTTTGCCGACCGATGGGCAGCCAGTTTTTGGCTGAGGCAAAAGTGGGCATTGTTGTGTTGGGCGATAGGGAAGCAACTGACGTTTGGTGCGAAGATGCTTCTTTGGCTGCTGTCACGATGCAGTATCAGGCAGCAGATTTAGGTTTGGGCTCATGCTGGTGCCAGATTCGCAACAGGTTTATGGAGAATGGAGAGCCTTCTGACAATATTCTCCGTTTCCTGCTTCGATACCCTGAGAATCTGACTGCTGAATGTGTTATTGGCATTGGCTATCCTGCCATTGAGCGCAAGCCTCAGAATGAGGATGACCTGAAATGGGAAAACGTTCATATTGGTCCTTTTCCACAGGAGGATTGATGTGTAAAACAAGCTTCAGCTAATGAATATTGCTTTGGTGGGGGCGGGTAATCTCGCAACTAATATAGGTAAGGCTTTTGTGCGTGCGCGGCATTCTGTTGTGCAGGTGTTTAGCCGTACAGAGTCATCGGCCAGAGACTTGGCGTCTGCTCTTGGATGCAGTTATACTGTTTCTGTAGAAGATGTTGTAGATGATGCTGATTTATATGTAATTGCATTAAAGGATTCTGCTTTGGGTGACGTGGCTGGCCGATTGGTGCAAGGGCGTGAAAAATGTCTTTTTGTTCACACGGCTGGCAGCATCGATATGGATGTTATTCCTGCTTTGCGAAGGGGAGTTCTGTATCCTATGCAGACGTTCTCCAAAGCTCGAGAGGTGGATTTCCAAGCTATCCCATGTTTTGTTGAGGCTTCTCAGGCAACGGATGCTGCCTTGTTGAAGTCGCTTGCTTCTGAAATATCAAGCAAAGTGTATGAGTTGAATAGCGAGAATCGCAAGTTTCTGCATTTGAGCGCAGTTTTCTGCTGCAATTTTGCAAACCATTGTTTTCGTATTGGTGAGAAGCTGCTGAATGAGCATGGAGGGGTGCCTTTTGACGTGATGCTCCCTCTGATTGATGAAACTGCAAGAAAGCTCCATGCACTCTCTCCTGGCGAAGCGCAGACAGGTCCGGCCGTGAGATGGGATGAGAATGTGATTGGCATGCAGTTGGGGCTTTTGTCTGATAAGCCAGATTTGCAGCATATTTATGAACTCTTAAGCAAAAGTATTCACGATGATAAATTATGACTTGAAGAAGATACGTGCCATTTTTCTTGATGTGGATGGCGTGCTGTCTTGCGAAACGATACCTCAGCACCCCAATGGTGATCCGATGCGGACGGTTAATATAAAGGATGGCTATGCTTTGCAGCACGCAGTCAAGTGTGGAATTTGCGTGGCAATCATTACTGGCGGAAAGACAGAGGCTGTCCGTGTGCGCTATGAAGCTTTAGGGCTGAAAGACGTGTGTTTGGGCGTGGCTGTTAAAATTAACACCTATAATGAATTGAAGGAGAAGTATTCGCTGAAGGATGAGGAAATTGCTTATGTGGGTGATGATATCCCTGATTATGAGGTGCTTCAGAGGTGCGGCCTCCCATGCTGCCCTTCTGATGCAGCGCATGAGATAAAATCCATCTGCAAGTATATTTCTCATAAAGAGGGTGGAAAGGGGTGTGTACGTGACATTGTAGAACAAATATTGAAAGCTCAGAACTTATGGATGCACAACAGCGCAGCTTTCGGTTGGTGAAAGACTATAAAATCATTCTTGCAAGCAATTCCCCGCGACGCAAGGAGTTGCTAGGCGGCTTAGGCCTGGATTTTGAGGTCAGAACGCTGCAAGGAATTGACGAAAGCTATCCTGCAGAACTTGTAGGTGAGGACATACCGATTTACATTTCTGGTCAGAAGGCTAAGGCTTATCGCCAATCCATGTCTGATGACGAGATGGTGATAACGGCTGATACGATAGTGTATGATGATGGCGCAGTATTGGGCAAGCCTCAAGACAGAGATGATGCGATTGCCATGCTGAGCCGGCTGTCTGGCCATGCTCATGATGTCATCACAGGCGTGTCTATCGTTACAAAGGAAAAGACGGTTCAGTTTGCATCTACCTCAAAGGTTTACTTTGCAGATTTAACCGATGAGGAGATTGCCTATTATGTTGACAATTTCAAGCCTTTTGATAAAGCAGGCGCGTATGGCATTCAGGAATGGATTGGATACGTCGGCGTAAGTCGTATCGAAGGGTCCTATTTTAATGTGATGGGATTGCCAATTCAGAAGCTTTATACTGAGCTGAAGAAGTTTTAAGAACTATCGCAGAGGGGGAAGAAGCACCTTTCATCCCGTGGGTTCTTCACCTCTGTTACGATGCACCTTTCATCGTAATTATCTTGCACCTTGTATCGTAATTACGATGCAGGGTGTTTGTCTTTTGTGTTGGCGGGAGAGGCTGTGAGCTCCACCACCTCGTCATATCCAAGGCTTATGATGCAAGGTCCGTAGGCATAGGGGGCAATTTCGTACTCGTTGTAGTAGAACTCTATGCTGTCCTTGCCCAAGGAGAAGTTTTTGCTGACAAACATTTCCGTTCTGTCCAATATGCCCATCTGGTATAACTCCTCCATCGTGCTTGCATTCTTGTCTTTCATCAGTTTTTTCAGCAGCATCTCCTTCAGCTTCTGCTGGCTGGATAAAGGGCAAATTTGGTCTAATGTGATGAAATCGCCAGTTGTGGTGTTGAATCGTAAAATAGTGACCGTTGTGAGTGGATGCGCTCCGCCTGTAAACTCCTCTTCCTCAATCCTGTAGTTCAATACGTTTTCTAACCCGAAATCGCCCCGTCCTTTCAAGTGGCTGTAGTAGATGTATGTGATTTTCTCTCGCAGAAAATCCTCTTTGTGTTGCTCTATGTATTTGTCAGCAGCTTCTTCAGGTGTGAGGCTGTCTGATTGGTTAACCAAAATCTCTGTTAGTTTGTTGTTGATTTGCTGGCAGACGGCTTGGGGAGTATTGATGGTAGCTTTCAGGAAATTCATGTCCAGCTCAATCTCCATCTCTCTGAAGGGGGTATCGTACAGTATGGCAAATTCATTTTCCTTTATGTTGAGCGAATCGCGTAAATGCACGCTTCTCTTCACTTGATGAAAATCAAGATGTTCTTTCGCCTTGCCAAATTTGCAAGCAGCAAAAAGTATGAATGTAAAAGCAAATAACAAAGGTTTATAGAGTGGTTTCATATTCATTTCGTTCAAATCGGTTGCAAAGGTAGCAATTTTTCTGTTCATCAGCATTTATAATTCGATAATAATCTATAATTTTGCATATTAAATCATTCTTTTATGGCATTCAACGACACATCTGCTTCGGAAGAAAAACAGAGCCCTCGTTCAAGCGTTCGGGCATGGTGCACCATTGGGAGCATAAGCTTTGTCATAGCCCTTCTCGCTTCTGTCGCTGTGTGGTATCTGTTCCTGCGTGGAGGGAATAATGATGAGGAAAGGGAGGCTTTCGATAGAATTATGAGTCTTAAGTCTGAGGGAGATACTGACTTGTTTGCGCAATCTCTGAATGAATATTTAGATACTTACAATTCTGATGCTTATCATTTCTCGCAACTGAAAGCGTTAGGCGACCGTTTCTTTACAGAACAAGCCGATTGGAATGACGCTCGCGAACGGATGACAGTGACGTCTATGAGGCATTTTCTTGCAAGCCACCCAGAAGGATTCTTTCATGTTGCGGCAAATAAGATGCTGGATTCCATATCCTTTTCAGACGCCCTTCGCCTCAATGAAAAAGCTGCTTTTCAAGCCTATCTTAATCAATTCGTTCAAGGAACATACAGAAATGAAGCTGAGCAGCGCATAGCTGAAATTGAAAAATTGGAACTATCCGATAATGAAAAGACTGAGGCAACCCATGTGCTGGCTTCCTTTTTCAATCTCTTTTGTAAGGAAAAGATTGATGCGGTTCAAGATTCGTGTGCCAATGATACATCCGTTTCATCCTATGCGTCTCTTCTGTTCGCTGATAGCATTCCTATGAATTTGGAGGAATTGAATACCGATAAAAAGATGCTTGATTGCCGCTTTGCTGAAGCGTCTGTGCAGAAGGTCGATACGCTAGGCATGGTGTGCTACCAACTCTATTTTACACTTGAAAGAGAATTTGAAGAACCCCCATCCTCCGTTGCAGACACGTCTTCTGTTGTGGTTGATGATGCTGAAAAAGATGCGCATGTTTGGGTGAAAACTGAACGTCATGACGGAGCCGCTCTTCTTAGCGATTCGATGAAAATTATTTCTGTGTCGATAAAATAATAGACACTACAATTTCAGTTGGTTGATTTGCTTCTGTTGGAGTTTCTCTTTCAAATGCTTTTCCTGTAATTTTTATTGATGTTTTTTCTTTGGTTCATAAAAAATGTGCCCCGTATCGCAGTCGAAATGGGGCACAATGGTAATGTGGAGAGTGCTCTCTCCTTCAGCGTTTGTCCGTTAAACAGCATCCTCGCTGGGGTCAATGTTCAACCCTGTGCTGATAGGGGCTGTTTCAAGGTTCTCTGCTTTCTTGATGGAAAAAGAGCCGTCAGGCGCTACTTTCAGTTCAAGCGGATAGACCATGTCAGAAGTTTCGTCAGGGTCACCTACTGTGACAATAAAATATAAGGCCGACCGGTCTTCGTCCCTTTTTGTGAAGTTGTAATTTACCCCAACAAGAGTGGAGTTTTTTAAGAAATCGGCAGGCACCATATCCTTGAAGTTGTTTTTATAGAAAGTCTTGCTGAATATTTTCGTACTGTCGCGCATGATATTGATTTTCACACGGCTCTCATGATATTGGAGCCCTTGTGGGTTGATGACAATAGGCATGCTGTCAACATGCTCGAGAGCATAGTTGTAATGATATACTTTCCCTTCAATCCGAATGGTGTCTTGTATACTGTAATTGCGCAAGGAGATAACGCCTGTTTCTGTATTGATGTCTTCCGTTACTCGCTGTTCGGCAGGTTTGCTTTGCTCTCCTCCGCAAGCGGCTGCTATGAATAGCAGGAAAGGGAGTGCTGCTGTGGTCAGTGCTTTCATTGGTGTGATGTTTTTTTTGATGCGTCCGTATAAGGGGCGCGGGGTGCTGTTTCTATTTGCAAAATTCGCAAAAGAAAGTGATTTGTACAAATGAAATATGAAAATAATTCAATAATGAAGCGTTTTTTCCGTCATGTGTAAAAAAAAGGTGCTAACTTTGTAGCAGCCTAAAAGAAAAAGGACAAAAATGAGACTATTGAAGAAGAATCCGCGCAATTGGCGTGTGAAAAGCGGTCAGCCGCTGACGGAGATGGACAAGAAGATTCTTTCTTTTCAGAATAGAGGATGCCTTGTTCCGACGCGTGATTTGATAAAGACTCCTGAACAGATAGATGGTATTCGTCGTGCAGGGACATTGAATACGGCTGTGCTCGACCATGTGGCAGAACATATACATGAAGGGATGTCAACGCTGGACATTGACAAGCTTGTACATGAATTTACAATTCAGCACGGAGGAATACCCGCCCCCCTCAATTATGAGGGTTTCCCAAAAAGCTGCTGCACCAGCATCAATGAAGTGGTCTGTCATGGCATTCCTGATGCAGAAGAGATTCTGGAAGCGGGAGACATCATCAATGTGGATTGCACGACGATTCTTGACGGATTTTATGCTGACGCAAGCAGAATGTTCATCATCGGAGAAACGACGCCTGAACGAAAAAAGCTCGTTCAAGTGGCAAAGGAATGCCTAGAGGTAGGCGCTGCGGCCTGCAAGCCCTATACCTTCGTGGGCGATTCTGCAGCAGCGATTACGAAACATGCGCATCAGAACGGATGCACGGTGGTTCGCGACCTCTGCGGACATGGAGTGGGCAATGCTTTCCATGAAGAGCCAGATATGGAGCATTGGGGAAGAAAAGGGACAGGCATGCTTCTTGTTCCTGGCATGGTCTTTACGATTGAACCCATGATAAACGCTGGTGACTGGCAAGTTTTTGTTGACAGCGAAGACGAATGGACCGTTGTGACCGAAGATTACAGCGATTCAGCTCAGTGGGAACACACCTTTTTGATGACAGAAGACGGATTGGAAATATTAACTTATTGAACGAGTTATGTATATACTTGCGATAGAATCATCTTGCGACGATACAAGTGCAGCGGTGCTGAAAGATGGCCTTTTGCTGAGCAATGTGACAGCTTCTCAGGCTGTACATGAAGAATATGGCGGTGTGGTGCCAGAATTGGCTTCTAGAGCGCATCAGCAGAATATCGTGCCTGTGGTGGACGCAGCCATTAAGCGTGCTGGCATTACGAAAGAAGATTTGAATGCTGTGGCTTTTACAAGAGGCCCTGGTTTGATGGGGAGTCTTTTGGTTGGTGTCAGTTTTGCAAAAGGCTTCGCACGCAGTTTAGGCATCCCGATGATAGATGTAAACCATTTGCAGGGGCATGTTCTGGCGCATTTTATTCGTGAAAGCGAAGAAGACAATCATCAGCCAACATTCCCATATCTCTGTTTGCTTGTTAGTGGAGGCAACAGCCAGATTGTGAAGGTCAATTCATACAAAGATATGGAAATAATGGGGCAGACCATCGACGATGCAGCAGGAGAGGCGATAGATAAATGTTCGAAGGTGATGGGACTCGGCTATCCTGGCGGACCTATCATTGATAAACTCGCCCGACAGGGTAACCCTGAAGCCTTTGAGTTTGCGAAGCCTGACATTGCGGGTTACGACTACAGTTTTTCGGGCTTGAAGACTTCGTTCCTTTATCATCTGCGCGACTGGTTGAAGGAAGATCCCGACTTTATCGAGCATCATAAGGAAGACTTGGCGGCTTCGCTGGAGAAGACTATAGTGGACATTCTGATGAAGAAATTACGCAAGGCGGTAAAGGATACTGGTATTAAGCAAGTTGCTGTCGCTGGTGGGGTGAGTGCAAATAATGGATTGCGCAACGCCTTTCGTGACCACGCCAAGCGTTATCATTGGGATATATTTATTCCAAAGTTCTCCTATACGACTGATAATGCAGCAATGATAGGAATCACAGGCTATTTCAAATATCTCGACAAGGATTTTGCCTCTATTGATTTACCTGCCTATGCTCGTGTGACAACCCAATAATTATCAACAATGAAAGAGGTCCGTTTTTTCTATGTTCCCGATGCTTCCGATGTAAAAGAACTTCCAGAAGAAGAGGCTCAGCATGCGGTTCGAGTGCTTCGAATGGCAATGGGTGACGAGATGATGCTGATGGATGGGCAAGGGACTTTCTATCGCGCTGTTGTGACAGAAGCGACTAAGAAACGCTGTTTCTATAAAATTGAGGAGGTTTTGCCACAGGAGCGCCAATGGACTCCCCGACTTCATTTGGCAATGGCGCCAACTAAAAACATGGACAGAACCGAATGGTTTGCCGAGAAGGCTACCGAGATAGGTTTTGATGAACTGACTTTCTTGAAATGTCGGTGGTCTGAAAGAATGGTTGTCAAGACGGAGCGCATCGAGAAGATTCTTGTATCAGCCATGAAGCAGAGCCATAAAGCATGGAAGCCTGTGCTGAATGAGATGGTGGACTTCAAGACATTCTTGCAGGAGATAGAGGAACGGGAAAAGGAGAGTGGCACGGTGATGCAGAAGTTCATCTGCCATTGTTATGAAGAGGAAGGTTTGGGTAAGAAAGTGGCATTGAAGGATGCTGTGAGGAGGGGAGAAGATGTGCTGGTGATGGTGGGTCCAGAAGGGGATTTCTCCATTGACGAGTTGAAGATGGCGGAGGCGAAAGGCTTTCAAAGCGTGACATTGGGCAAGAGCCGACTGAGAACGGAAACGGCGGCTCTGGTGGCGGTGCATATTATTAACTTAATCAATCAATAACATCATGAAAAGGATTCATTTTGTGGTAGCGGTGGTGCTGGCAGTCTTAGCTTTGAGTTCTTGTACCAATACGGATTATAAGAATGTGATACCAGCCAATGCACCATTGGTGATGGAAGTCGATATACGGTCGATTGCTGAACAGAGTGAGTTTCAGCAATCGAAGACCATGAAGGAGTTGGAGAAGGGGCTTTCGCTGGTGGTTTCTAACAAAGACATGGGGAAGGTGAAGGAATATATTGACGACCCGATGTCGATGGGTGTTGACTTTAGTGTACCTGTTTATGCGTTTATGGTGGACATGCAGACGGTGGGACTCACCATGAAGGTGGATGATGAGGATGCCGTGAAGGATTTCCTGCTGTTGCTCAACAAGCAGGGCATGGCTTCCAAGCCGCAGGAGAGGGATGGACTGATATGTGGCACCTTGTTGGATGACATGACTTACACTTATGACGGCACCACTTTCCTTTTGCTGGCATCGCTGGAGAAAAGCGGTGGTGTAAAAAATACAAAATTGGCGCAACGATTGATGAATCAGAAGTGGGAAGACAGTTTCTTCTATGTGAAAGATATTTGGAAAACAGAACTGTATGGTCAAGTGAAATGCTATGCCTGTGGCGGCAATTTGCCCAAAGAGGTGATGACTCCGTTGTTGGAGTTCTTGCCTAAGAACATCAAGCCGTCAGATGTGGACGTTGTAGCAGACCTCAACTTTGATAAGGGAAGGGCAATCCTCACAACGGCTTTGATTGCCAGAACTGATGAGGCGCAGAAGTTGATTGATGAGACGGACGAGAACATGAGTAAGATAGAAGGTCGTTATCTCGACAAAGTGTCTGACAATGCTGTGATTTGGATGGGTGCAGGCGTGAAAGGAAAGTGGTTGCTGGAGAAAATCAAGGCGAACAAGACGCTGAACGGTTTGCTGTTTGCTTCAGAACGGGCTGTTGATGCGGGGCAGATGCTCCAAGCAATTGATGGAGATGTCTCTTTGGAACTTTCCGCTTCAGAAGTGAACCCAAACGATGTGGAATACATGATGTATGCAAAGTTGGACAACTCGAAGTTCCTTGCTGATGTGGATGACTGGAAGCAGAGCCACAAAGATTTTGGCATCGACATGAAAGACAAAGGAAACAACCAATATCTGCTCACATTCGACGGACAGACATACGAATGGGGTGTTCAGGATGATGACCTCTATTGGGGAACTGTTCAGGTCTTCAATCATTCGAAGGAATCGACAGGCGCCTTTTTGAGGCCATACGAGAAAGCAATTAAGAAAAGTCAAGTGTACATGCTTATAGATTTGGATGCATTGGGAAGAGAAGGCGGAGTGAGCAGTGTGGCTTTGGCATCGCAGATGTTCGGACATAAGCTCCACATCAAGAGCATCATCCTGCAATCATGGGCAACATACGGAATGGCACTGACCATTGAGCAGGAGAATAAGGACGAGAACTTCTTGAAACAACTTTTTCAATGAATAAGATACAACTGATTCATACGCTGCCCAACGTGTTCCAGAGCCGCACAGACATTGTAAGCGACATCTGGAAGCAAGATGTGACTTTCGAGAAGGGCAAGAGGTATCTGGTAGAAGCCAATTCAGGCACAGGCAAATCGTCGCTGTGCAGTTATATTTATGGATATCGCCACGACTATCAGGGACAAATTCTTTTCGATGGTGAGGACATCCGCAGATATGCTGTGGCAAAGTGGACAGACATCCGCAAGAATCACTTTGCCCTTTTGTGGCAGGAGTTGCGTATGTTTCCCGAACTGACAGCGTTGGAGAATGTGCAGATTAAGAACTGCCTGACTAGATTTCAAAAGAAAAAGCAGATTCTTGAGTGGTTCGACATGTTGGGAATTACAGAAAAACTCAATGCTAAGGTCGAATGCTTGTCCTATGGTCAGCAGCAGCGTGTTGCTCTTGTCCGTGCGCTGTGCCAGCCCTTCGACTTCCTTTTGCTCGACGAGCCAATCAGTCACCTTGATGATTCTAACTCCGAAATTATGGAACGTGTCGTGATGGCTGAGGTAAAGCGGCAGGGAGCTGGTGTCATCGCTACAAGTATAGGCAAGCGTATCGAGTTGCCCTACGACCAAGTGTTTAACCTCTAATTTGCCGTGTGGAAATGAAACTTGTTTGGAAACTTTTGAAGCATCATATCAGCATTTCGCAGCTTGTGGGATTTTTCTTGGCCAACCTCGCAGGTATGGTCATCATTCTGCTGGGACTACAGTTCTATCTTGATTATCGGGCTCTTGAAAACGAAGAGAGCTTCATGAAGTCTGATTATTTGATTGTGAACAAGAAAATCACTACGATGTCGGTCCTGACAGGTTCTCAGAGCACGTTTGAAGAAGCAGAGGTTGAAGCGTTGGGCAACGAAGACTTTGTTGAGCGCATAGGCGTCTTCACGCCAAGTTCCTTCGATGTGTATGCACAGTTCAATGTGGAGGGTTTTGTGAACTTCTCTACTGAAATGTTTTTTGAGAGCGTTCCTGATGTTTTCGTCGATGTGGAGAGCGAAGCGTGGACCTACAACGAGGGAGATGCCGACATTCCTATCATCTTGCCCAAAAACTACCTCGATCTCTATAATTTGGGGTATGCGCAGGGAAAGGGTATGCCCAAGCTCAGCGAAGGGCTGATAGGAGCGTTGAAGTTGGACATCCTGATAGGCAATCAAGGAATACGCGATAAGTTTGTCGGCAAGATTGTCGGCTTCTCTTCACGCCTGAACACGATACTTGTTCCTGAGCAATTCATGCTGTGGGCAAACAAGAAGTATGCTTCGGCCGATGCTGCGAAAGAGCCAACCCGCTTGATTCTCGAAGTGAACAATCCTGCCGACGAACGGATAACAAGCTATTTGCAGGAACATAATTACGAGACAGACGAAGGTAAGCTCGATGCTTCGAAAATGACCTTTATCTTGCAGCTATTGGTGGGTATCGTGATGCTTGTTGGAGCCGTCATCTGCATCCTCTCGCTCTGCATCCTGATGCTCAGCATTTTTCTTCTGGTGGAGAAGAATAGCGCAAAATTGGAGAACCTTCTGTTGATAGGCTATTCGCCAGCCAAGGTGGCGTTCCCTTACGTGACGCTGACCATCAGCATGAATGCGCTCGTGCTGATTATGGCCGTGCTGATTATGCAGATAGTTCGGAGCGCATATCTGAATATGTTCGAAGGTTTTTTCCAAAACTACGATGCCCCCAGCGTACTGCCCTCCCTTTGTGTGGGCTTCCTGCTGCTGTTGGTCGTGAGCGCTTTCAACGTTGTAGCGATAAGAGGTAAGGTGCAGGGCATCTGGAAAGCAAAAAGATAAGCGATGGAAAGAATCACGCATTTATATAAGACTTTGACGGGATGCGAACCCAAGGACATCGTTCCGTTGGCTGGAGCTGGAAGCAACCGTCGTTATTTTCGGGTAGAAGGCGGTGAAGAGCATTCCGACGGAAAGACACGAACCCTCATAGCTGTCATCGGAACACATCTGGAAGAAAATGAGGCGTTTCTCACTTTAGCCAGCCAGTTCCGTCATGGCGGTCTTTCTGTGCCGGAGGTGCTGGCTGTGTCTGAAGACCGAATGACCTATTTGCTGGAAGATTGTGGCGATGTGTCTTTGTACTCCTTCATGGCGCAGCATCGTCAGGAAAATGGCGAGTTCGACCAAGAAGCCCTTGCCGCCCTGCAAGCCACGATAGAAGCTCTGCCTCAAATTCAGTTTCTGCCAGTGAGCAGCAAGACTGAAGAGTCCTTTTTTAGCAAATGCTTCCCGCTGCAGACGATGGACAGGCATAATGTCATGTTCGACCTGAACTACTTCAAGTACTGCTTTCTCAAGCTCAAGGGGATAGAGTTCAATGAGTTCAAGCTACAGCAGGATTTTGAAAACTTGGCCGACGATTTGTTGAAGGAGCAGGATTCCACATTCCTCTATCGAGATTTCCAGTCCCGCAATGTGATGCTCAAGGACGGGAAACCTTATTTTATCGATTTTCAGGGAGGTCGTCGAGGACCAATCTATTACGATGTGGCATCCTTTCTGTGGCAGTCGTCTGCAAGGTTCTCTGATGATATACGCAGTATTTTGATTGATAGCTATTTGCGAGCCTTGCGCCCTTACAGGATAGTGGAAAAGAGTGATTTCATCAGTAAACTCCATCTCTTTGTCTTCTTCCGTGTGCTGCAAGTGCTTGGAGCTTATGGCTATCGGGGGCTTTGGGAGAAGAAAGCATATTTCATAGAGAGTATCCCTTTAGCTATATCCAATCTGCAGAAAGAATTGTTGTTAGGCGTTTGTGCCCCTTATCCCTATTTGCAAGAGGTTTGCGCCACACTCGTCACACTCTGTACCCAAGACGAAGAAGCCAGAAGAGAAGAGGAAGAGAAGCGGGCAAAAGTAGCAGCCTATTTGCAGCACGATGCAACCTATCTCAACACAGAGAATAGGCCACCGCTGGTTGTTCGAGTATTCTCCTTCTCGTTCAAGAATGGCATACCCGAAGATGAAAGCGGCAATGGAGGCGGCTATGTGTTTGATTGCCGCAGCACCCACAACCCAGGACGTTACGACGAATACAAACCCCTCACAGGATTAGACCAGCCCGTCATCGACTTCCTCGAGGCCGATGGTGAAATTCTCACCTTCCTCGACAGCGTTTACAAAATGGTTGATTTTCACGTAGCCCGTTTTATGGAACGAGGCTTTGCCAATCTCCAAATCAACTTTGGGTGCACTGGAGGCCGCCATCGCTCTGTCTATAGCGCACAGCATGTAGCCGAACATATCCACCAGAAGTTTGGTGTAGAAGTGCGCATCAACCATCGTGAGCAAGGAGTCAAGCAAACATTGTCAATTCGGCCATAGACTCCGTCTAACAAAGTCTGATAAATAAAAAAATATGAACGCACTGATATTTGCAGCCGGACTCGGAACGCGTCTCAAGCCTTTAACCGATACGATGCCCAAGGCGATGGTGCCCATCAATGGTAAGCCACTCATACAAATCCTCATTGAAAAGTTGAAAGGAATCGGCGTGACAGAAATCGTTGTCAATGTACACCATTTTGCCCTGCAAATCATCGACTTTGTCGAATCCCACAGCAGCTTTGGCGTCACCATCAAGTTTAGCGACGAGACAGCAATGCTGCTCGAAACGGGTGGGGGGCTTAAGCAGGCTGCACGCCTCTTCACTAATGATGAACCCATTCTCGTCCACAATGTCGACATACTCTCCAATGCCGACCTCTTGTCCCTTTACGAACGTTCCGCCTCTACCACCATGCTTGTCTCTCAGCGCACCACCCGGCGTTATCTCCTGTTCGACCGTGCAAACCGCCTTGTCGGGTGGACCAACATCGCCACAGGAGAAATCAAGTCGCCCTATCCAGAAATCAAGGCGTTAGAGCAAGACTATCAGCTTTCTGTCCTCGAAGCCCAGTTTCAGAAGTACGCATATTCAGGCATCCAAGTGTTCCATCCCTCTCTTCTTCCCTTGATGGACAGTTGGCAAGGCAAATTCTCCATCATCGACTTTTATCTTAGCATTTGCCATCAGATAGACATCTGTTGTCATTTCGACCCGCAGTTGCAGCTGCTCGATGTGGGCAAACTTGACACTATTGCCCAAGCAGAGCAACATTGTTCATTCTATCTATAAAGCTTTGTTCGCAAGACTGTTTTCAGACTCTTCGTATCTGTCGGCAGAAAAACACCGCTTGCATAATATTAGGAAGGCTCGCTCCATGATATTATGCAGGCGATGTTTGAAATATTATGCAGGCGGTGTTCATGAATGTGATGCAGGCGTTTTTTTGAAAAGGCTCACTTCTTCTGTCTGAAAAGATAAAGAGGGTTTGGCTCTCAAGTTGACAAAATTCGGTGGTTTTAGGTTGAATGATATTGGAAATGTTAATTGCATGTGAATTTTTTAAGGATTGTTCTTAATGGATGTTAACAGTTAGGTTGTATTTGTTAAACTATTTCAATGAAATGGAAAAACATGGTGGAAATGTTTGGATGGCGTGTTTGTTTGTTGTTATTTTGTTCTCGAAATTAGATTGTGGGGTCTGATGGACCTGCAAAATGAATGATTGTTAAATGTAAAAATGAATATTAAGTAGTGTGAAAATGACTATGAAACAGAAAACAAGAAGATTTTATGGGACATTGGCATGTGTTGCTTTTTTCTCGGGTTTGACTGGAGCTTTTGCGTATTCTCTTGTGCGTGGGGGCGAGGATGCTGACTTGGCGCAACCTGAACGCGTGGTGGATGAGCCTAAGCTGCTGAAGCTTTCTAATGTGGCGCAGCCTGTGTCTCAACCAGTGGATCTGACTGCTGCAGCAGAGAAGGCTTGCAATGCGGTGGTATATATCAAGTGCGTGCAGGCTAGCAAGACGCGTACGGTTGAATATCAAGACCCTTTTGCTGACTTCTTTGAAGAGTTTTTTGGACGCGGCCAGGGAGGTACCCAACGGAGGCAGATGCAAACACCAAAGCGCGAGTCGGCTGGTTCTGGAGTAATTATCTCTGAAGATGGCTATATCGTAACAAATAACCATGTAGTGGAAAATGCAGATGAAATAACCATCACGTTGAATGACAATCGTGAGTTTGTAGCACGTGTGATAGGTCTTGACGCAGATACAGACCTTGCTCTGCTGAAGGTTGATGCTGTTGGTTTGCCAGCAATCGTGGTTGGCGATTCGGATAACCTGAAAGTGGGAGAGTGGGTGCTGGCTGTTGGCAATCCTTTCAATCTGACATCAACCGTTACTGCTGGCATCGTTTCTGCCAAAGCGCGTAATCTGGGGGCTCATAAAAATGGAATAGAGTCTTTTATCCAAACAGATGCTGCCATCAATCAGGGCAATTCGGGTGGTGCGCTGGTTAATGCACGAGGTGAGCTTGTGGGAATCAATGCCATGCTTTATTCCCAGACGGGTTCCTTTACAGGTTACGGCTTTGCCATTCCTACTACTATCATGAAGAAAGTCGTGACAGATTTACGTTCGTTTGGAACGGTTCAGCGTGCGATGTTTGGCATCAGCGGTATGACGCTGCATGATTATGTGACAAGCGAAAAAGCTAAGAACGAAGATTTCAATCCAGACTTTGGAACTGTTGAAGGCGTATACGTTTACGAAGCTGTAGAGGGAGGGGCTGCTGCTGAAGCTGGTATTAAGGAAGGTGATATCATTGTGTCTGTTGATGGACGAAAGATAACGCAGATGTCAGAACTTCAGGAGGTTACTACGAAGTATTTGCCTGGTGACAAAGCTAAGATAGGCTACATGAGAGATAAGAAAGAGAAGACAGCTGTCATCACTTTCCGTAACGCGAAGGGTAATACCAATGTGATGAAGGCGATGAATGTGAATGCTCTTGGCGCAGAGTTCAAAGAGCTGACGGAAAAGCAGAAGGAGAACCTCAATCTTTCTTATGGCATTCAGGTGACGAACTTGAAGGCTGGGTATCTGAAGGATGCTGGAGTTCCTGAAGGTTTTATCATCCTAAAGATAAACAATCAGAATATCACGAAAAAGGCTGATTTGGAGGCGGTCTTCCGTAATGCCCAGACAAGTGATGAACAGACGCTTTGGATTTGGGGAAAGACACCTGCTGGACGACCGATGTCGTTTGCCGTGCAGTTGGAGGACTAACCGAACAGATGTTAAAAATGCAAGGGATTTGGGATTTTTTTCCTAAATCCCTTGTTTTTTTCAGAACAAACGCTTACCTTTGTAGTACATAAAAGAAACCCAGATTCCGTCAGGCAAGAGCGTCTGAGCATATAAGGATGAAGGTGAACATAAGCGGGGGTACAGGATCGATCGGGATACTCATCAAATTATTTATTGAAACCGAGATGATTTTGCCGTCTAATGGCGGGCCACAACCCGAAAGTTGCCATGTCGCAGAATATGGAGTTTCGGCTTTCGGAAACCTTTGAGTCGGTGGATTACAAAGGGCGGCAAATGCTCAAATCTTATTCTATCGGAGTTTCATCACATCTCCTCCCCGCTTTTAATAAGAGAATGCACTATTGATGTGTGTTCTCTTTTTTTGTGTGTTTCTAGCAAGTCATAGGGCTAAGCGTTGTGTGGAAAAGAAAAAGAAACTCATGCTGTTTTGATAAAGACCTGTTTTCAGGATTGGTGGAGAGAAATGCGGCCTCTTCTTGTGCTTGCACAATGATGTGGAATACAACAATTTTGGGATAGCTCATACAGCGTTTTTATGCTATGCCCTTCATCGTAATTTAGTTGTGCCTTATATCGTAATTTCGATGCACCTTGTATCGTTTTTCTGGTGTAAGATGTGTTGCGATTGGGATGTGTTCGGCAAGGTTGTTTTGAAGTGTTTCGTACGTTGAGAATGATGGCGAGAATGACCGCTTTGCTACGCTCTTTTATTACCGTTCTTTTGTACGGAGGCTGGCCAACTTGAGGTTGCATTTTGTGGGTTGTGGAATGGTGTACTGCTGCTTTTGGAGGGATTTGTGTAATAAATTATGTGAAAGTTTTGAAAATTCGTTCAAAAAGGACTATCTTTGTATGAATTTTGCAAAATTTTTATGAGACAGTTAAAAATTACCAAGTCAATCACGAATCGCGAAAGTGCTTCGTTAGATAAGTATTTGCAGGAAATTGGCCGCGAGGAGTTAATCACAGTAGAAGAAGAAGTAGAACTTGCCGCTAAAATACGAAAAGGCGGTGTTGAGGGGCGCAGAGCGTTAGAGAAACTGACCCGAGCAAACCTCCGCTTCGTCGTTTCTGTTGCAAAGCAGTATCAGAATCAGGGACTTAGTTTGCCAGACCTTATCAATGAGGGAAATTTGGGCTTGATTAAAGCTGCTGAAAAGTTTGATGAGACGCGAGGATTCAAATTCATCAGTTACGCCGTTTGGTGGATTCGTCAAAGCATATTGCAGGCATTGGCAGAACAAAGCCGTATCGTGCGTCTGCCTCTCAATCAGGTCGGTTCGCTGGCAAAAATAGGCAAGGCTTTCTCAAAGTTTGAACAAGAAAACGAGCGCCGTCCTTCTCCTGAAGAATTGGCTCAACAGCTAGACCTTCCAGTTGATAAGGTTGCTGACACGATGAAGGTGAGCGGCCGTCACATCAGTGTGGATGCTCCTTTTGTTGAGGGCGAAGACAATAGCTTGCTCGATGTGCTTTCAAACCCGGATTCTCCTTCGGCCGACAAGACATTGGTTACGGAGTCATTGCAGCGTGAAATAGAGCGCGCATTGGATACTTTGACAACTCGTGAGAAGGAAATCATTAAGATGTTCTTTGGATTGGGCGAACCAGAGAAGACGCTCGAGGAGATTGGCGACCGTTTCAACCTTACGCGTGAACGTGTGAGACAAATCAAAGAAAAAGCCATACGCCGTCTTCGTACACAATCTAAGAGCCGTCTCCTGAAAACATATCTAGGCTAACGACAAGAGGGCTATCGTATTGTAGGTGTGATAAAATTGTAATGACATGAAAAGATGTGTTTTGACCATGCTGACGTTTCTCCTGTTCTTGACAGCAGATGCTCAAGAGGTGACCAAGGGAACAGGAAAGATATACATGTTTGGAGTAAGCCAGCAGTTGGCAGACTCTGTTATTTATATTACTGCCATCAATGAATTGGATAGCATTGATTTGGAAAAGAAGACTTCGTTTTTGCCTTATCGTGCGGCTTTTAGCTTTCAGCTTGAAGATTTCTTGGAGACAAAGCTGTTTCTGGAACAGCAGACCTCTTGTGTGTTCTTCTCTGAGAACCGTAAAAAGCTTTCCAAGAAGTTGTATAAGGTGAAGAAGTTGTATTTGGATAATCCTGAAAAAAAGATTGTCGTGTTAGACGAGACGTATTTCAAGTTCAGACATCCTGCGGATGACCTCTAAGATGACACTAAAAAATAGTTTTTACTACATAAAAACGAGATATGGTATGGTTGCGACAATGCTCTTATGCATTGTTGCAACTTGTTGGTTTTCCTCATGTTCTGATTCGAATGACTTGGAAGAAGCCATATTGCCTGACCCATCTTTTGCACAAAGCAGAACAGTTATGGTCTATATGGTAGCTGAGAACGATTTGTCACGAGCAGCTGCGCAAGATATCAATGAGATGCTCGTTGGCATTAAAAATGCAAGGCTCTATCCAGACAATCGCGTCGTTATCTATTTAGACGATGTGTCATTGCCTCGCATTTATGTGTTGGATCAGCATACAGAAGCGGCGCGACTATCCGATTTAATTCCCGTTAAGCAATATGGGCAAGATGTGAATTCCTCTTCAGCTGCCGTCTTCTCAGACTTTCTTGAATACGTGAAGACCTATTATCCAGCAGAGAGTTATGGCTTGGTGATGTGGTCGCATGCTTCAGGATGGATTCCTTCTATGTTCTCTGGTGACAGAAAAGATGTGAACGAATCAAAGAAACGTTCGTTTGGCTTGGATAATGGAAAAAATACATCTGCAGTATCATCTGGCAATCAAATGAATATCGATGATATGGCTGATGCGTTGTTGGAACAAGGCGGATGCGATTTCATGTTGTTTGATGCCTGTTTTATGCAGAGTATAGAAATTGCATATGAATTGCGAAATGCAACCAAGCATGTAATCGCTTCGCCAGCAGAGATACCTGGACCTGGAGCTCAGTATGCGACGATGCTGCCTGCGATGTTTAAGCGAGACGCTTATGCAGACGAGATGGTAGCTGCTTATTATAACCAATATTCCCAGGCAGGCAATCCTTATGGCATCGTTGTTTCGTCTGTGAATACAGCTGCTCTTCCTTCATTTTCTGCTTATATGAAGAATTTAGTGGCAATTCATGCGGAAAAGCTCTTTGCGCTTGAAAGCCGTCCTCTGCTTAATTATTATCGTTATGAAGAGTGGGGGAAGAATAATCCTGACTATTTTGATATGCAAAGCGTTATGCGTCAAATCTTGAATAATGAAGAATTCGCTGAGTGGATGCAAGAAGCGTCAAAAGTTATCAAGCTTAAAACAGCAGGTTATTGGTATAGCAATCATGTCAAGGATGTAATTCGTGTGGATGAATCTCAATGTTGTGGAGTATCCATGTTTGTGCCTCGTAGCGTCTATGATGGTCAGACAGGGCATGAATACAACGAAATGTTTATCAATACAAGTTGGGCGCACAGCGTGTGGGCGGATGGGTCAAATTCGCAAAAGTAATGAGATTGTTAATGAGATGGTCATGGTGAGAACATTTTACAGAGTGGGGGATTTTAATTATTGCGTAGATTTTCGTGATAATCGAAATACTGAAAAATTGCTTGGCTCAAGCCAATCTTTCAAAATCTCTGCCTCAGAAGCAGAAAAGGAGCCTTTGTTGTTTGAACTTGTGGTTGATGATGCTTGGCGCCCCATACAGAAAGGGAAGGAAATAGGCATATTTGACTGTGGAGGTAATAATCATGGTGTTTACGTGTTAGAGGATGGTTCTTATCAGATTCTTGTTTGTGATGTCAACGACAATCATTGCTGCTTGATGCAGGCGACATCTGATTTCTCTTCTGCAACGGTATGCTTGAATGGCAATGAGAATATGCGTTCATTCGGCTTGAATAATGCCTTGATGATGATGTATGCTTTTTCTTCCTCAGACAAGATGACTGTGCTCATGCACTCATCTGTGGTGCGAAAAGAGGGGAGGGGGTATTTATGCTTAGGTGTAAGTGGAACAGGAAAAAGCACACATACGTCTAACTGGCTGAAATATATACAAGGGACAGAGCTCATCAATGATGACAATCCTGTTGTGCGTGTGTTTGCCAATGGGGACATTAGAGTCTTCGGCTCTCCATGGAGCGGCAAGACTCCTTGCTATAAAAATGTTTTTGCCGAAGTTGCAGGCTTTTTGCAATTGAAACAAGCGCCGTACAATCGAATAGAGCGTATGAGCATTGTTGACGGATTTGCAGCTTTGCTTCCTTCTTGTTCTGTAATGAAATGGGACCGACGCGATTATGTTGGAGTTTGTGATACAGTAAGCAAGATGCTTGAACAAATTCCTGTCTTTTTCTTGGAGAATTTGCCAAATGAAGAGGCTTGCCGCTTGAGTTACTCGATGCTGTCAGGAGAGAAAGATTATGCCTAAGTTCTCAGTTGATAATAGCATTTTCTTGCCGCAAGTTGTCCGTCTGATAGAAGAGGGGCATTCAGCAACAATTATAGCACGTGGTGATAGCATGCGGCCATTCATCGAAGATGGGAGGGATAAGCTAGTGCTGGGAAAGGCCGATTCGATAAAAGTGGGGGATGTTATTCTTGCAGAGGTGTCTGAAGGTTCTTTCGTCTGCCACCGCATAGAAAGGATTTCAAATGGAATGATTACAATGCGTGGGGATGGCAATGTGATAGGTACAGAATGTTTCCCAAAAGATAAAGTAAGAGCTAAATTGCTGCAAGTCATACGAAAAGGAAAAGTGTATACAATGGCAACATCACGATTGTGGAGGCTTTATTCTGCAATATGGCCGCGTCTTTATCCCGTAAGGCGTTATTTGTTGGCGCTTTATCGTCTCATATGGTTGCATCAATTACCTCATAGGTTTTCTAAGAATGTATAATAATAAAATAAATTAGATAAAAATGAAGATAAAGAAAGGTTTTGAAGTGCGCAATATTTGTGGTGAGAACATTATAATTGCGCATGGAAAAGAAAATATTGATTTTACAAAAGTTGTAACTCTCAATGAGTCAGCTGTTTTGTTGTGGAATAAAGTCGTTGATGCTGAATTTGAAGAAAAAGATTTGGTAGACGTTCTTTTGGAAGAATACGAAGTCGAGCCTTCACAGGCAATTGCTGATGTCAAGAGCCTTGTCGCTTCATGGAAAGAAGCGGGATTGGTAGAGTGAGGCAACAAGTAAAAACAGATGTGGCGTTATGGCAAAAGTAAACATTGAATCATCGTGGCTTGAAAAGTTGCAGCCAGAATTTGATAAGCCTTATTTCGAACAGCTCATACAATTCGTAAAATCGGAATATGCTAGTGGTGTTTGCTTTCCTCCTGGTTCTATGATATTTAACGCCTTCAATCAATGTCCTTGGCCAAATGTGAAGGTTGTTCTCATTGGTCAGGATCCGTATCATGAGCCAGGTCAAGCGCATGGATTGTGCTTTTCTGTCAATGATGGTGTACCTTTCCCTCCATCATTACGTAATATTTTTGCTGAAATAAAGACAGACATAGGAGCCCCCGTACCGGAATCTGGAAATTTAACTCGATGGGCAACTCAGGGAGTTCTATTGCTGAACGCCACATTGACAGTTCGTGCCCATGCAGCTGCTAGCCATCAAGGCAAAGGTTGGGAAGAATTTACTGATGCAGTAATACGCTTAGTTAGCGAAACCAAAGAGCATGTGGTTTTCATCCTTTGGGGAAGTTATGCTCAAAGCAAAGCAAGGCTTATCGATTCGTCAAAGCATTGTGTACTGAAATCCGCTCATCCATCTCCTCTTTCTGCTTATAGAGGTTTCTTTGGAAATCATCATTTTAGTATATGCAATCAATATCTTCAAAATAACGGAATAACTCCAATAAATTGGTAAAACTATGAAAAAGTTATATTTAGCAACTCTCATTTCATTTATCACTTTTTCTGTTGCTTGGGCACAGAAAGAGTATAGTAAGTCTGTCACAATCTTCGGTGACAGCTATTCAACCTTTGAAGGCTATCTTACACCTAGCAATAACGAGCCGTGGTATTTTTTAGATAGGCATCAAATGGATAACGATGTCATTGCTGTGGAAAACACCTGGTGGCATCTTCTTCTTAAAAAGAATGGATGGCGGCTATGCATGAATAACTCATATAGTGGTTCTACAATTTCATCTTCTGGTTACGGAGGTGCAGATTACACACCGCGCTCCTTTGTGACTCGTGCGTCAAATCTTGGAAATCCAGACATTATCTTTATTTTTGGCGCGACAAATGATTCGTGGGTTCCTTCTCCTATTGGTGAGTATAAGTATGCTGGATGGACCACTGAAGACTTAAAATCGTTCCGCCCCTCATTAGCCAAGTTGCTTGATTACATGACAAAACGCTATTTGGGTGTTGACATTTATTTTATTCTGAATAGTGAGTTGTCTGATGCGATAGATGCTTCTGTTCTGAGCATTTGCGCTCACTATGGCATTCCTGTGATTGAATTGCATGATATAGAGAAAAAGGCTGGTCATCCTTCTATTGCAGGCATGAGAGCTATTGCGGATCAAGTAGATGATTTTGTAAAGAGCAACAAGAAAAGATCTGATAAAAAGAACGAGAAAAATACTCGCAAAAAGAAGGTTAAGAAAGGTAAAAAGTGAATTAAAATAGATGTGAGTAGATGAAAAGGTTTATTACTTTATTCGTGTTCAGTTCACTCATATTATTGAATCATCAAGCTTTGCTTAGTGCGCAGTCTTCTGATTCTTTAATGATGGCTCACTTGACTCAGCGTGGTGTGGAAATGCAGGACGGAAATTCTGTCCAATTGCTGAAAACAGGGCATGATAAGTTTGTCGATCTCTTTGAGGCCGTTCGCGAAGCTCAATCTTTCATTCATCTCGAATACTTTAATTTTCGGAATGATTCAATAGCTGGCCTTTTGTTTGACCTCCTTGCTCAGAAGGTGCGAGAGGGTGTGGAAGTCCGTGCTTTGTATGATGCTTTTGGCAATTCATCCAACAATAGGCCCATAAGCCGTCAAATGCACGATTCTATCTGCTCGCTTGGCATCCAGCTGGTTAAATTTGATCCGATTCGCTTCCCATGGGTTAATCATATCATACCTCGCGACCATAGAAAAATTGTCGTGATTGACGGGCGAATTGCTTATACAGGGGGCATGAATGTCGCAGATTATTATATTGAAGGCATTCCAGAAATAGGTCCTTGGCATGATATGCATATGCGTGTTGAGGGGCCTGCCGTAAATGAACTGCATTCTATTTTTTGCAGAATGTGGTATAAAGAGACGGGAGAGTATTTAAACGGAACAAAATATTTTCCATCTGAACATATCGCAGATGACTCTTTGAGGCTTGCAGTAATTGACCGCCACCCTCCCCATAGTTCAGACGCAATTCGCGACATGTTTGCAGAGATGCTCAATACGGCTCAGAAGAAGGTGCTGTTGATAAGCCCATATTTTGTTCCCACCCACAAGGTGCGCAAGGCTTTGAAAGATGCCATAGATAGAGGTGTGGAAGTGCAGATTTTGTTGTCAGCAAAGAGTGATATACCTCTCACACCTGAGGCTTCGCATTATGTAGGCAACAACCTTGCCAAGCGTGGCGCGAAAGTTTTCCTTTTTCATGGCGGATTTCATCATACCAAAATAATGATGGTTGATGATTTATATTGTACGGTTGGCTCCAGCAATATGGACGCTCGTTCTTTGCGTTGTGATTATGAGGTGAATGTTGTTATATTTAGCAAGAAAGTGACTGCAGAACTTACTCGCTTGTTTAACGAACAGTTAAAAACCTCTACTCGTATAGAGAAAGGGTATTGGAAGACTCGCTCTGTTGGTAAAAGGTTTCAAGGTTGGTTTGGAAATTTGCTGACTCCTTTCTTGTGAGGAATGCTGTTATTGGGCTTTGAATAGATATGCTTTTGTATAGAAATGAATAAAAATCATAAGATGAAAAAAAATAAAATTCTATTACTTCTCATATTAAGTGTGGCATTTGCACTTCAAGTCAATGCCAATCCCAAGCGCGAGTTCCGTGGTGCCTGGATACAATGTGTCAATGGCCAGTATTTGGGTAAAACACCTGCACAAATCCGGCAGATGCTTTCCTCGCAACTTGATACCTTGCAGCAATGTGGCATTAATGCCATTCTTTTTCAGGTTCGTGCTGAGGGTGATGCTTTGTATAAATCCAGCTATGAGCCTTGGTCGCGTTATTTGACAGGTACACAAGGTGTTGCGCCTTCTGATGGGTGGGATCCCTTGGCTTGGATGGTTGAACAGTGCCATATGCGAGAAATGGAATGCCATGCATGGATAAACCCTTATCGTGCCAAGACGAAGTTTACGAAGGAACTTGCTCCCAACCATCCAGCTGTGCGTCATCCTGAACGAATGTTCGAATATGACGGGCTTTACATCTTCAATCCTGCTTTGGCAGTAAATCGTACATATACTTGTATGGTTGTAGAGGATATCCTTCTTAATTATGATGTTGATGGCATTCATATGGATGACTATTTCTATCCTTATCCTGTTGCTGGCGTTAAAATTCCAGACGAGAGTTTTTACAAGGCTGACTCAAGAGGCTTTGCAACTATCGAAGATTGGAGAAGGGATAATGTGAATCTGCTGATTCAGGATTTGCATTATTTGATACGCAGCATCAAGCCTTGGTGTAAGTTTGGTGTGTCCCCTTTTGGCATTTATCGCAACAATCCCGCAGGTGTAAATTCTCAGAAGGGTAGTGCCACCAATGGTACGCAGAATTATGATGATTTGTATGCTGATATCGTCCATTGGGTTGAGCAAGGATGGGTGGATTACAATATTCCACAGATATATTGGAATTTGGGCACAAAAGCAGCCGACTATGAGGTGCTGATTAGATGGTGGAATGATTACTGTGGAGGGCGTCCCCTCTTCATTGGTCAGGATGTTGAGCGTACAGTTAAGGGCGTAGATCCACAGAATCCCAATTCTCATCAGATGCCAGCCAAATACAGCTTGCAGCGCTCACTCCCCAATGTTTATGGTTCATGCCAATGGTATGCTGCAGCAGTAGTGGATAATCCTGGCAATTATCGCACAGCATTGCAGCGTGTCTATCATTCTACTCCAGCTCTTCAGCCTTTGATGCCGTACATTGACTCAAAGGCTCCGTCAAAGCCAAGAAAGGTAAAAGTAGATAGAAATGGCTTTTTGACATGGAATGCTCCAAAGGCGAAAAAGGAGATGGACAAAGCGCGTCAATATGTTGTTTATAAATTTGATGCCGATGAGAAGATAAGTCTTGAGTCTTCATCGAATATTGTTGCCATAACAAGCGACTTAAGCCTCGCTCTTCCCCGTGTGCAGAAAGGTATGGTATATGTGGTGACGGCTCTTGACCGTTTGCATAATGAATCAAAACCAGTCAAGGTGAAGATAAAGAGATGATGTCATCATAGACAGCAAGAAACGCTTGGTTGAAGCAGAGAATGCAACTGGCATGAATTGACAAGGAATCCGTTTAATCGATGAGCCTTGTGCCTAAATTACGGAGCGCCCTTCTTCGAAATTACGATGAAGGGCGCTCCGTATTATCGTTGAATAGTTATGCGTCGGGTAGGGCTGTCGATTTGCGTTTTTACACCAGCAGGACTCTTGTGGCGGCGGTTTGTTATTCGTTATTGACTTTATCCGTCTTCACCTCTTTTTTCCAAAGCGATTTCACGAGCTTCTTGACTCGCCTATAGCCTTCAATTCCAAGTATGGTGAGGCCGGCATATTGAAACGTTTTGGCTAAGCCGAAAAAGATGAACCAAAGAACGCCTTTGGTAGCAGCATCAATCGGCAACAGCACTTGGGCAAATGAAAAGATATAGCATGGGACACAAAGCAAAAGAACAATGGTTCCTGTACGGAAAGAAAGAGATTGAAGCCATGTCTTGACGCTTGCTATCTTGGCTTTCATGCTTAATCGATAAAACGTTTGGTCAAGTCGTGAAATTCTTCGATTCGCCTGTCGCGCAGGAATGGCCACCACCGACGCACGTTTTCACAACGTTTCATGTCAATATCCACCACGGCTATAGCTTCCTCGTCCTTGGGGGCGCGATACAGCAATTCCCCTTGAGGGCCAGCAACGAAGCTGCTTCCCCAAAACGAGATGCCCTTCGTCTGTCCTGAAGGGTCTTCCTCGTGCCCTGTACGATTGACAGCGATGACAGGTATGCCATTGGCTACGGCATGCCCCCTTTGTACAGTTGTCCACGCTTCTCGTTGGCGCTCTTGTTCTTCTTCCGTATCAGATGATTCGTAGCCGATGGCTGTAGGGTAGATGAGCAGTTCTGCTCCTTGCAAGGCCATCAGGCGCGCTCCTTCTGGATACCATTGGTCCCAACATACTTGTACGCCCAATTTCCCCACACTCGTTTCGATGGGGTGGAAGCCTAAATCGCCAGGAGTGAAATAGAATTTTTCATAATAAGCAGGGTCGTCTGGGATATGCATCTTTCTGTATTTTCCAGCAATGGAGCCGTCTTTCTCAAACACAACGGCTGTGTTATGGTAAAGCCCTGGCGCTCTTCGTTCGAAAAGCGAAGTCACAATCACCACTCCAAGCTCCTTGGCAAGCTTTCCATAGGCTTCTGTGGAGGGGCCAGGAATGGGCTCTGCAAGGTCAAACATCGATGTGTCTTCCACTTGGCAGAAATACAGGGAATTGTGCAACTCTTGCAGAATAACCAGCTCTGCTCCTGCTGAAGCTGCTTTTCTGATGCCTTCTTGCATGTGCTCGACATTCCTTTGAATGTCCTTGCAACACTTGTTTTGTATAATTCCTACTTTCATAAAGTCAAATTTGCCACAAAATTATAAAATCTTTTTCATATAGGGGCGTTTTGACGTGAGAAATTCGTAACTTTGCATGATTATACTATTATAAAAAGAAGTAACTTCATCTAATCATATATGCCGAAAATATCAATAAGAGGAACAGAGATGCCCAGCTCGCCCATACGCAAGCTGGCTCCTTTAGCTGAGGATGCAAAGAGACGTGGCATTAAAGTGTACCATCTCAATATAGGTCAGCCAGACCTTCCGACTCCCCAAGTGGCATTAGATGCCATCAAGAATATAGACCGAAAAATATTGGAATACAGTCCTTCGCAAGGCTATCTCAGCTATCGAGAGAAGCTGGTCGGCTATTATGCTAAGTATGACATCAACTTGACTCCTGACGATATCATCATCACCAGCGGAGGTAGCGAGGCCGTGTTGTTTGCTTTCTTGGCATGCCTTAACCCAGGAGACGAAATCATCGTGCCAGAGCCTGCTTATGCAAACTATATGGCGTTTGCCATTTCTGCAGGAGCAGTCATTCGAACTATCGCAACGACCATAGACGAGGGTTTCTCTCTTCCTAAGGTTGAGCAGTTTGAAGAACTCATCAATGAGCGCACGCGTGCAATACTCATTTGCAACCCCAACAATCCAACAGGATACCTTTATACTCGTCGTGAAATGAATCAGATACGCGATTTGGTGAAGAAGTATGATTTGTATCTTTTCTCGGACGAGGTGTACAGAGAGTTTATTTATACTGGCTCACCATATATATCCGCTTGCCATCTTGAAGGAATCGAGGACAATGTAGTGCTCATCGATTCAGTATCGAAACGTTATAGCGAATGCGGCATACGTATAGGTGCCCTTATAACAAAGAATGAGGAAATACGTAAGGCGGTGATGAAGTTCTGCCAAGCGCGTCTCTCGCCCCCGCTTATTGGACAGATAGCAGCCGAAGCGAGCTTGGATGCGCCTGATGATTATTCACGCGATATTTATGATGAATATGTAGAGCGTCGCAAGTGCTTGATAGATGGATTGAATCGCATTCCTGGAGTTTACTCTCCAATACCAATGGGTGCTTTTTACACCGTTGCCCGTCTCCCTGTCGATGATTGTGAAAAGTTCTGTGCATGGTGTCTTTCAGACTTCAACTATGAAGGTGAGACCGTCATGATAGCTCCAGCTGCAGGCTTTTACACTACGCCAGGCGCAGGCAAGAACGAGGTTCGTATTGCTTACGTCTTGAAAAAGGAAGATTTGGTTCGTTCGCTTTTTGTTCTGAAAAAGGCGCTTGAAGCATATCCAGGACGAATAAAGAATAATGCATGATGACAGGTTCAATGTCTCAGGAAGCTTTTCTTCTTTGAATGTTGTGATTTTTTATGATGCATTAACCAGATGTCCTTTGAATTCTTTATAGCCAAGCGGATATACGCAGATCAATCAGCAGACGGAGAACGCTTTTCCCGTCCGGCTATCCGTGTAGCGCTATTAGGAGTCGCAATCGGTTTGGCAGTCATGTTGATAAGCCTTGCCGTTGTATTAGGGTTTAAACGAGAGGTCAGCTCCAAAGTAATAGGTTTCGGCAGCCATATTCAAGTGGTCAGCATCACACAGAACCAACGTTATGAAATGCTGCCAGTACTGACGAATGATTCGTTGGTCAAAACAATCGAGGGCATACGAGGAATCAAGCATGTTCAGAAGTTTGCCAATAAGCTTGGCATCCTGAAAACAGATGATGATTTCTGTGGGTTGAACTTCAAGGGAATAGGAGAGGACTATGATAAAAGTTTTCTGGAATCATGTCTTGTCCAGGGGAAAATGCCCAGTTTCTCAGCAGATGAAGCTTCAAACGAGATCGTTATCTCTCAGAAAGTAGCCTCAGACCTTGGCGTGAAAGTCGGCGATAAAATCTTTGCCTATTTCATGGGAGAAGAAAACATGAGAGCTCGCCGCTTGACCATAGCAGGTGTCTTTGAGACGCACATGGCTGACTACGATGAGAACCTTGCTGTTACAGATATCTATACTGTTCGGCGACTCAATGGATGGGAAAAAGAGCAGTCCTCTGGATTAGAGATTACAGTTCATGATTTCGAGCAAGTGGGTGAGCTGACTCGCACCCTTCATTTCCTGCATCGGAATACAGACAGGAATGGGGTTACTTATGGTGTGTTCAGCATCAAGGAAATAGCCGAGAATACATTTGCTTGGCTGGCAGTTCTTGACATGAATGTGATGATGATTCTTGTGCTCATGATGTTGGTAAGCGCATTTACAGTCGTTAGTGGATTGTTAATCATTATGCTTGAGCGCATCAATATGATAGGAACGCTGAAAGTACTGGGTGCCACCAATGCTTCTGTTCGCAAGGTCTTCAATCGTTTCAGCATTATGCTTGTCGGAAGAGGTCTCCTGTGGGGAAATGCCGTTGGTTTGCTGCTCTGCATCTTGCAGCAACATTTCAAGATAGTGTCTCTCGATGCTTCGGTCTATTATATAGATGCCGTACCCATCGCCTTTGATTGGTTGCTGATTTTGCTGGTCAACATCATCACCATCTTGGTTTCGATTGCTGTTATAAGCGGCAGTTCGCACCTCATCAGCATTGGCAAGCCGTCAGAAACAATAAGATTTGAATAAAAATAACAATATAACATTATGGAATTAGCAAAAAATTATAATCCTTCTGAAGTAGAGGGCAAGTGGTACCAGTATTGGATTGACCACAAACTGTTTGCAAGTAAGCCCGATGGCCGCCAGCCATACACCATTGTAATACCTCCCCCAAATGTGACAGGTGTACTTCACATGGGACACATGCTCAACAACACCATTCAGGACATTCTTATCCGCAAGGCGCGCATCGATGGCAAAAACGCATGCTGGGTGCCAGGAACAGACCATGCTTCTATTGCCACAGAAGCAAAGGTTGTTAATCGTCTTGCAGAGCAGGGCATCAAGAAGCGCGACCTCACTCGTGAAGAATTCCTCAAGCATGCTTGGAGTTGGACAGACGAGCATGGCGGCATCATCCTGAAGCAGTTGCGCCGTCTGGGTGCATCATGCGATTGGGACCGCACCGCTTTCACTATGGACGAAATACGCAGCGAAAGCGTGCTCAAAGTCTTCGTAGACCTCTACAAGAAAGGCCTTATCTACCGAGGACTCCGCATGGTCAACTGGGACCCCAAGGCTCAAACCGTATTGTCCACTGAAGAGGTTATTTATCGTGATGAGAAGAGCAAACTCTACCATCTTCGCTATTATGTAGCCGATGCCGACACCAACCCTGTGAAGCCAACAGGCGAAGAGGGCGAAGTGCTCCATCAGGACGAAAACGGCCGCTACTATGCAGTAGTCGCAACAACTCGTCCTGAAACTATCATGGGCGATACAGCCATGTGTGTCAATCCCAAAGACCCCAAAAATCAGTGGTTGCGTGGACACAAGGTCATTGTTCCCCTTGTCAACAGAGTCATTCCAGTCATCGAAGACCGCTATGTGGACATAGAATTCGGAACGGGCTGCTTGAAAGTGACTCCTGCTCACGATGTCAACGACTATGCGTTGGGTAAGACACACAATCTTGAGACCATCGACATCTTCAATCCTGACGGTACGCTTTCTGAGGCTGCTGGGCTTTATGTAGGTCAAGATCGCATGGCGGTGCGCAAGCAGATAGCCATAGACTTGAACGAAGCAGGCTTGCTTGAAAAAGTGGAAGATTATGAGAACAAAGTTGGTTACTCTGAGCGCAATCAAGACACAGCAGTAGAACCACGCCTTTGCAAGCAATGGTTCCTCTCCATGAAGCACTTTGCCGACATCGCTCTTCCTCCAGTTCTTGAAGGAAAGATAAAATTCTATCCAACCAAGTATGTGACCACCTATCGCAACTGGCTGGAAAACATACAAGACTGGTGCATCTCCCGTCAGCTTTGGTGGGGACATCGCATTCCTGCTTACTTCTTGCCCTCAACCGAAGGAGAAGAAGAAAAGTTTGTCGTTGCCCTCACTGCAGAAGAAGCCTTGGAGGAGGCACGTCAGATACCAGGATACGAAAGCATCACTCTCGACCAGCTTGTACGTGACGAAGATGCGCTCGATACTTGGTTCTCCTCATGGCTGTGGCCTGTTTCACTCTTCAATGGAATCAACAACCCAGGCAATGAGGAAATCAACTACTATTACCCAACAGCCGACCTCGTGACAGGTCCAGACATCATCTTCTTCTGGGTTGCCCGCATGATTATGGCTGGCGAAGAGTACATGAAAGACGTGCCATTCCGCAACGTTTACTTCACAGGTATTGTTCGCGACAAACTTGGTCGTAAGATGTCTAAGTCGTTGGGCAATTCACCTGACCCATTAGAGCTGATAGACAAGTACGGTGCTGATGGCGTGCGCATGGGAATGCTTCTCTCAGCTCCAGCCGGCAACGACATCCTCTTCGACGACCAGCTCTGCCAGCAAGGAGCTGCCTTCTGCAATAAGATATGGAATGCTTTCCGACTCGTCAAGGGATGGGAAGTAAGCGACAGCCTTGAGCAGCCGGCAGAGAACAGAAAGACCATCGCGTGGATGGACGCAACCATCAAGACTGCCGTTGCCGAAATCAACGACCTCTATTCAAAGTATCGTCTCAACGAGGCCCTCATGGCTGTGTTCAAACTCTTCACAGATGAGTTCTCTGGCTGGTATCTTGAGATGATTAAGCCCGCTTATCAGGCACCTATCGATGCTGCAACCTTCAACGCAACACTCGGCTTCTTCGAGCAGCTGATGAAAATCATCCATCCGTTCATGCCGTTCATCACAGAAGAACTCTATCAGCACATTGCAGAGCGCAAAGACGGAGAGAGCATCATGGTTGACCCGCTTGTCCTTCCAGCGCCAACAGCAGAAGAGGCAAGTCTCATCGCTCAATATGAAGAGGCAAAGCAAATCATCTCAGGCGTGCGCGCTGTTCGACAGAGCAAGAATATCTCACCTCGCGAACCTCTTGTCTTAAAAGTGGTTCTTTCTGCGGGTGACGAGCAGAACGTAACGAAGGACGCTTCCCTCACGGCTGTCATCAAGAAGATGGCTTCCTTGTCCGACATCCTTTACGTTCAAGCCAAGGGTGACGGCACTTCAGCCTTCATGTTGGGAACAACGGAATATGCTGTTCAGTTGGGCAATCTGATTGACACAGAAGCTGAAATCCAGAAGATGGAGGCAGAGCTGAAGCACTTGCAGGGCTTCCTCGTAGGCGTGCAGAAGAAACTCTCCAACGAACGTTTCGTAGCCAACGCACCTGCCCAAGTGGTAGAGTTGGAACGCAAGAAGCAAAGCGATGCCGAAACTAAGATTGCCGCTCTGACGGAGAGCATTGCAAAGCTCAAGAAATAAAGAATAACATGATGAAGAAAAGGCTGTTCACTTGCAATTGAAGTGAGCAGCCTTTTTTGTACCTTCAGGCATGTTGTCATCAGCAGTTCCTGGCAATAATCTTTATATCTTGACCAATTGAATATCGTCTATGAGACATTGTGCCGTCGCTTTTCCCTTGGCTTTAATCTTCAAAACGGCTTTCCCGCCTCGAATCTTTACAGGCATTTCTGTCTTTGTCCATTGGTCGTTTGAGTTCTTTTTCCTGAGATTTTGCCTGTATGTCCCATCTTCTGACGAAATGGATACTTCTAGTTGATTGAACAGCGCATTCTCTCGAAACATCAGCGAAAGCCTGTATTCGCCATCGGGCAGGGTGACGTAAGGGGTAGATTGAATCTCTTGGCTTACCTCACGTTCGAACTCTATGCTGTCGCTGATGCAGAGCGATTTCTCTCCAACCACATATTGTCTTTCCTCTTGGGTGTTGTTGTGGTTCAGATGAGGCGTTTGTGGGTTTTCAAGGCTCACCTCATTTCCTTTGATGACCTTTGTCTCCCATCCTAAAAGATACTCCTGCCGCGGTTTGACAGCGATAGGGACATCGCGTCGGTCTGCTTCAAAACTGCCATTGAGAATGTAGTTGTTCCCTTTTCCTACTTCCCATGTCCCCGTTATCGGATTCAGTGTCCATTCTGATAGCGAGTTAAAGAAAGGCTTGTCATCTTCAAACGAAAGCGGCACCCATTGGTTGTATCCAAGTCCGTTGCCCGCAAAGTCAGCCCATCGGTCACCGCAGTAGATGACGGTTTCCTGTTCCGTTCCTCTCAATGTGTAGAAAAAGCCCGTTTGTGTCACATGCGCATAATCTCGTTCGCAGCCCTCCATTACAACCATCTTGTTGGTCGGAGTGTAAGGGCCGTAAATGCTGTCGCTCACTAGATAGTAGGCAAAAGAAGAATCCCATCCGTAGATGTTAGAAGCGCACAGATAATACTTCCCTTTGTACTTGAACATACAGTTGCCTTCACGGCTTTCCCCCTTGAAGACCTGCACACAATCCTTCAAGCCAATAGTTCCGTCCTCCAGCACCCCAATCTCCGAAATGTAGCCAATGTGCCTCCCTTTGCCATATGAGTAGATGAGATAATCCTTTTGTGTATCTTCATCCGTGAAGACAGTTTGATCACCCGTGTTAGACGTGCCGATCATAGGTTTCATGTCAATATGCTTATGAACGGTGAAAGGACCTACCGGAGACTTGGCTAGAGCCACCATGACAGAATTGTTATGTTGCGCAAACAAAGCATATTGTTCCGTCTCCTCAATGTAGGCAACCCCCAACCTGCCGAACCAGCCAATCCATCGCCTTCCTTCTCCGATGGTTTCAGCCGTAATCACGTGTCCCATGTCTTTCCAGTTTTGCAAATCTGTCGATTTATAGCATGAAACACCCAAGATAGTGTTGCTGTTCAAAGTGACAGACGGGTCTTTCCTGTATGTTTCTGCCTCCTTGTAGTGATTGCCATACCAGAAGTACGCCTCTTTCCCTGTTTCAGGGTCTGGGAACTTGAATATTCCTCCTCCTTGGCTGTACAGCGGTTTCCCGTCCTCCGTGTCCCAGAAAATGTCATTCTTGATTTGTGCTGTTGTGTTGATACTGCATAGGGATAGCAATAAGGCTATTGCTGAAAAAAAGTTGAGTTTGTGCATAAATAGTTGTATTAGTTAAATTAGATGTGCAAATATAGCAACTAAAAGATTATAATGCAAGTTTCAGCCTCTTGCAGATGAAAATAAAAAGGTTTTGTTGTTGTTATTAGTTTGGGAGAGTTAGGATTCTTTTGTCTGTAATGAGTTTATCCATGTCTATTAACTTCTTTTTTGCATGTCCAGTACCTCCGAAGAGGTACTGGAGTACCGCCTAGGAGGTATTCGAGTACCTCTTCGGAGGTACTGGAGAGGTTGACGGGATGCTTAAAAAGGGAGAATTTCGCCTTTCGCCGGTTTCTATCGTTGATGTCTTTATGTGTTAGTTTTCGCTATTGGGGATTCTATAGGCTTGTATAATGTGTGTGCTTATGCTTTTTATATATGTGCATCCACGTCAATATGAATACAAAGTAGAGCCGGCAATCGGGATATACTAATAGCCTGTCCATTTGCAACGTACCCCCATTGGAGAGTCTGTCGTTTCTGATAGGCGAGCGTCAAAATGCATCAATACGTAAAATATTTCATAGAAAGGTTGAGTTTTTCTGATTTTATTGGTACTTTTGCTTATCTGTCCAAATGAAATCAAATATCTTTCTTTGAGATTATCTTAAAAGAGAATAATAATACCGTTTAATCCTTTGAGATAGGAATTTATATAATCAATAATATTTAGAAATAATTATGGAACTGACATTTGAAGATAAGTTGCACCAAGACTTGCACCATTTTCTCCTTGCAATGGAGGAGGTGGATGAGCGTCTGCCTGAGTGTCCTGATGTGGAAGATAAATGGGAGGAGATAGCCAAATCCTATCTCCCAGATGGTATAAGAGAATTCAACGATTTCCCGTCTGCTTCACTTGGTTGGATGATGTATATAGGCATGGCTGTCGCAAAGTTTTGGGATACGGAATGGGAATCTTATACAAAAATAGACGATTTATATGTGTACATGAGGGATAAGCGAGGCTATGACAGCATGGATGAATATATTCGTGAAGAGGTGCTTTTGCTGAGTGGGAACGACTATGCTTTGCTGGAGAAACTGGTTGGAGAATGTGCTTCCCGTGTTTACAATGCTCTTCGTCATCAGAATATCGAGCCAGGAACCAAGGAGGCTTTCAATGCTTATGTCTCATGTCTGCACCAACTCTACCTGTTTGGCGCTGCTATGCAGTTGAAAAGAATGGGCTACCACATGACTAAGCTGTAATTGGTTCAAGTCGATAGCCAAGTTGCTGCATAAGAGATTCTGACGGGGAACTGTCTGGCTCTTCATAAAAGAATCACTCCGCGATTGATTATCAGCAATATACGGCTTTATCAATGCATTTTAGACAAACAAACCGCACCATCTGAGACTATCAAGGGCGATTGATATACATTTTCGACAAACAAATACAAATCTGCACAGGTGGCGGTGATTACTCTTCTGATATCCATAGGGAGAGACTAAAAGGAGACATGAGAAGATAAAAGATACTATGCAAAAGAGGCAAGCCCGTTTGTGTGCAGGTTTGCCTCTTTCGGTTGCGTATGTGATCGATTCGATTACTTGCTCTTGCTC
>JAUMXY010000030.1 GCA_030528885.1 Bacteroidales bacterium
ACTCATAAATCTACCCTTAATCGTGTATTGGATGATAGTTGCGGATTTTAGGTTTGAAAGATTTGGCGGATTGATGATGAATGGGTATCTTTGCATATATTTATATTAATGATAGACTTGACTTTCGCAAGCCCTGTATCGTTTGGTACGGATGTTTCGTGTGTTGGGATGCACGGCTTGCTGACTTGCATTGCATTGATTTATAACCTTAATAATTTGCTTTATGAAAAGAAAGTTTTTGATTGGAAGTTTTGTTATTCTTGCGCTGACGTGTTGTAGCGTGGCTTCTCATGCTCAGCGAGTGTTGGCTGTGGATGGCGGCAATGGCTACAAGACGGAAGTGAGGGTGTATGATGATGACATCGTGCGTGTTGTGAAGTATCCTGCTGGCTTGGCGCAGATGCCGGAAAAGGAGTCGTTTAGCGTGGTGCTGGAGCCTGTGGAGAAGAAGTATGCCGTGAGCGGGAGAATGGTGGAGACGGAGTGCATGAAGGTGGTGGTGGACCCCTCGGGCGAGGTGTCTTTCTATGCGAAAGATGGTGAGCTGCTGCTGAAGGAGGGAGGCTGTGAGGTGACGCCCATCACATCGGGAGTGGACAAAGGCTTCTACCAGTCTTCGCAGACGTTTGTGCTGGAGCGCGATGAGGCGCTCTTTGGCTTGGGACAGCGTGGCGACATCGACATGAACCAGCGTGGCAAGGAGGTGAAGATATGGAGCACGAATGGCAATATCACGATTCCGTATGTGACGAGCGAGAAGGGCTATGGCGTGTATTGGGACAATGCAGGTCTGAGCTATTTCAAGGACCAGACAGGCAGAAACTACGGCACGACGTTCATGTCTGAGGTGTCATCAGGCGTGGACTATTATTTCATGTATAAGGATGGCACGCAGGATGGCGTGATGGCTGCTGTGAGGCAGCTGTCGGGCGAGGCGACGATGTTTCCGCTTTGGACGCTGGGATTCTGGCAGTGCCGCGAGCGATACAAGAGCAGCGACGAGCTGTGCGAAGTGCTGGACAAGCACCGCGAGCTGGGCATTCCGCTGGACGGCATCGTTCAGGACTGGCAGTACTGGGGATGCGACTCGAACTGGAATGCGATGAAGTTTCTGAATCCGCGCTACATCAACAAGCTGGGCGACCCCGAGTATATGCGCTACCTGCCTGATGGCGAGGACAAGAATGCGCGGTTTGCAGAACCGAGAATCAAGTCGCCGCAGGAGATGGTGGACTATGTGCACAAGAACAATGCGCACCTGATGATTAGCATCTGGGCCAGCTTCGGACCTTGGACGGAGCAGTATGCCGAGTTGGACAAAATCAATGCGCTCTATCCGTTTGACACGTGGCCGAGAGGCAGGGGCGTGAAGCCTTATGATGCCTTCAACCCCAAGGCGAGAGATATTTATTGGAAGTATCTGAAGCATCTGTACGACATGGATATGGATGCGTGGTGGAGCGACTCGACCGAGCCCGACCAGTTTGAGCAGCCAGGCGACATGGAGCACATGACCTACAAGGGCAGCTGGAAGTCGGTGAAGAATGCCTTTCCGCTGCTGACCAACATAGGCATCTACGAGCATCAGCGCAAGGCGAAAGGCGGCAATGACAAGCGTGCGTTCCAGATGACGCGATGCGGCGCCTTTGGCTTGCAGCGCAGTGCGGCATTCAACTGGAGCGGCGACATCACAGCGTCATGGGAGGTGTTCAAGAATCAGATTCCGTCAGGACTGAACCACACGCTGTGCGGAAACGCTTTCTGGAACACAGACATTGGCGGCTTCTTCTACTGGGAGTTTGAGCAGACACCGAAGAATCCAGCCTTGGCCGAGCTGCAGACACGCTGGATGCAGTGGGGCACATTCATGCCGCTGATGCGCAACCACTGCTCCAGCCCGATGATTAGCGAGATTTATCTGTATGGTGAGGAAGGGCACTGGGCGTACGATGCCATGGTGGATGCCGTGAAGCTGAGGTACCGCATCCTCCCCTACTCCTACAGCCAGGCAGGAGCATGCGTGCAGAACAGCGAGACGATGATGCGTCCGTTTGTGTTTGACTATGCCCACGACGAGAAAGCCATCCGACTCAACGACTCCTACATGTACGGCCACTCGTTCCTGGTGCGTCCCGTGACCGACCCGCTCTATACCTATAAAGACGAGAGCGGACGCGGACACCTCATCAACCCCGACATCAAGAAGTCGGCAGCCCCAGTGAGCGTATATCTGCCGCAAGGCAATGACTGGTACGACTTCTATACCAACGAGCGCAAGCAAGGCGGCACAACCGTGCAGAAGCTGGCGCCCATCCATGTGATGCCTGTGTACGTGAAGGCAGGAAGCATCATCCCGCTGGGTTCCGACGTGCAGTACAGCAGCGAAAAGAGCTGGGACAATCTGGAGATACGCATCTACCCGGGACAAGACGCAGACTTTGTCCTCTACGAAGACGAGGGCGACAACTACAACTACGAGCAGGGCGCATTCAGCCAAATCCACTTCCATTGGGACGATGCCAGCTACATCCTCACCATAGGCCAGCGCACAGGCAAGTTCGAGGGCATGCTGACAGAGAGAAAATTCAATGTCGTGCTGGTTGACTCGCAGACACCCTCAGGAGCAGCCCCAGCCAAGGGAGTAGAGGTAGTGTACGACGGTACAGAGACACAGGCAGACTTCTCGTCCAACCTGCCCGTGAGCAAGAAAGTGCTGACCGACACAACCAAGTACGAAGACGTGACAGCGCAGTATGTGGCAAACGCCTCATTCGAAGCCGACGGCACCACACTGGAAAAGACAGCTCCACAAGGCTGGACAGTAAATTCCCCCACCTCATGGTGGGGAGTGAACAGAGGTGGCACAGCAGGCAACCCCGATGCCACAGACGGCAACTACATCTTCGGCGTGTGGGACGGCAGCCGAATGGCAGCCGCCATTAGCCAGACCCTGCAACTGCCAGCAGGCGACTATGTGCTAGCTGCCGACATGCACGCATCCAACAACGCCTCAGTGCGAGTGGGCAAGCAGCGCATCTTCGCAGGAGAAAACGTAGCCTACTTCGCCCACCAGATAAACAACCCCGGCAAGAGAGACACCGCGCCCATGCAGACACTCACCCTCCCCTTCACCGTGCAGAGCGCAGTTCCCGTCACCATCGGAGCCGCCACCTCCGACGCGCCAGCCGAGACATGGTTCAAGGTAGACAACTTCCGCCTGTACAGAAAGAAATAAGAATCCCCCCATACAAGAAAGCAGGAGAGTCAAGCACCCCGACTCTCCTGCTTTCATCATATATACCCCCATCCCGACAAACACCCCACCATACGTTTTTTGAGGTTATACACGTCAGTTCGATATAACAAAATATGTTTTTGCAGAGCCTCTATCTCCTCCATAACTTCCCCTTTTACTCCTCCATAACTCCCCTATAACTCAAGCACACACCGTCCATTCTTGGACACCCGTTGTCCGTTTCCGAACACAGAGCCAAACAACCCCAGTTGTGACAATCAGCAAGTTAAAGGTTTGGTATATGTTTTGTAATGTGAAAGAGGGAAAAAGGAAAATCACATGAATAGCAAAGCCCTATGTTTGGCAGCGACCCTGCTGCTCTCTGCATCAGCGCATGCAGACTCCCACATGCTCAGACTCACGTTAGACGACTGCATAGCCATGGCACGGCGGCAGAGTGTAGATGCTGCAGTGGCATTAGGTGAGTTGAAATCCGCTTATTGGGAATGGAGAAGCTATAAGGCAAATCTGCTGCCCGAGGTGTCGCTGTCGGCCAATGTGCCCACTTATAATAAAAGGTATAGCACCTATCAGCGCGAAGATGGCACCCATTCTTATGTACGTAATGACTACATGGAGCTGGACGGCTCTCTGTTTGTAAGTCAGAAAATCTGGCCTACAGGCGGCACGCTGTCAGTTGAGTCGTCACTGAACTGGCTGCGCCAGATGAGCGGCACCACAAATGGAAACCGCAACCAGTTCATGAGCATGCCCATAGCCTTGACCCTGAGTCAGCCCCTGTTTGGCGTGAACACTGTGAAGTGGGACCGTCGTATCGAGCCTGTGCGCTACCGAGAAGCCAAGGCATCCTTCCTCACAGCCACCGAACAGGTAGCCATGCGAGCCATCAGCCTCTACTTCAATCTGCTGCTTGCCAACGAGAATGTCAACATAGCCCAGCAGAACCTGCACAATGCCGAAAAGCTCTACGAGGTGGCGCAGGCCAAGCGCAAGATGGGAGCCATCAGCCAGAACGATGTGCTGCAGATGCGGCTGGGCTGGCTGAAAGCCCAGTCAGCTCTCACCTCAACCCGAAGCAGCCAGAAAGCACGGATGTTCGAGCTGAAAGCCTTTCTCGATGTAGAGCACGACATCGAGCCAGTCGTGCCCGAAGACATCCCCGATGTGACACTCGTCTACGATGATGTGCTCAGTCATGCGTTAGAGAACAATGCCTTTGCCAGCACCATGCGCAGACGTCAGCTTCAAGCCGACTACTCAGTGGCATACGCCAAAGGTAACTTGCGAAACGTAACACTCTACGCCCAAGTAGGTTATACAAGCACAGCATCTGCACTGGATGCAGCCTATCGCAATTTGTTAGACAAAGAAGTGGTGCAAGTAGGCATCTCACTTCCCCTGCTCGACTGGGGCAAGCGTCGTGGCCAGGTGAAAGTGGCAGAGAACAACCGTGAGATTGTGCAGAACCAGCTGCGTCAGCAGGCTCAGGAATTCAGGCAGAATCTCTTCATTCTGACCGAGCAGTTCAACAGCCAGCGCCAGCAGCTGCACATAGCCGAAGAGGCTGACACCATAGCCCGTCGGCGCTACCATACCAACGTAGAGACCTTCAAGATAGGCAGCATCTCCACCCTCGAACTCTCCGATGCCCAGACAGCCAAAGACGAAGCAAGGCAGAACCGCATCACACAGCTTTACAACTATTGGTACTATTACTACCAGCTACGCTCCATCACCCTGTGGGACTTCGAGAAAGGGCAGAACATTGACGCTGACTTTGAAAAGATAGTGAAGGAATAGGGGAGTTATAAAAGTAGATAGAGGAATATAGAAGAAGATATGCCGCCCCTCAGCGGCGAAGATAGAGGACAATACTCCGCAAATGGACTAATCAAATGTCTTCTATCCTCTTCCATCCCCCTTCATCTCCCCCACAACTCCCCAGAAACCAACTCATCAACTCACACCAATATGAAAAAAGACAATCAAACTATGGACAGAGCCATTCCTTTAGAAGTACAGAGAAAAAGGAAAATGGCAAAAACAGGGAAGTATGCACTCATCACAGCAGCCATAGCAGGCGTTGCAGTGTGGCTGGGCATGCTGCTGATGACCTCGGTAGACAGGAAAAGCCTCCTCATCTCAGCAGTAGACCGAGGCACCATCGACGTGAGCGTCACCGCCACAGGCAAAGTCGTGCCAGCCTTCGAGGAAATCATCATCTCCCCCATCAGCGCACAGATACTCGAAGTCTTTGCCCACAGCGGCGACACCGTCGATGCAGGCACCCCCCTCCTACGCCTCGACCTGCAGTCAGCGCAGACCGACTATTCCAATGCGCTCGACGAACAAGAGATTCGTCGCCAGCAACTCGTGCAGCTCACCGCCAACATCGAGACACAGCTCAGCGACCGCCGCATGCAGATAGAAGTAGAAGAGATGAAACTGGGACAGCTCGAAGCACAGCTGAGCAACGAGCAATACCTCGACAGCCTAGGCTCAGGCACCAAAGACCGAGTGCGGCAAGCTGAAGTCACCCTCCGCACCGCACGGCTCCAGCTTCAGCAGCTCAGACAGCAATACCAGAACGAAGTGCGCACCAAGCAAGCCGATCTCAAGATGCAGCAGCTCCGCAACAGCATAGCCGACAAAGCACTCACCGCCACACGCCGCACACTCGACGAAGCCAACATCCGCTCTCCCCGCAAAGCCACCCTCACCTACATCTGCTCCGACCTGGGCAGCCAAATCGGAGCAGGCACCAAAGTCGCCGTCATCAGCGACCTCACCCGCTTCAAAATCGAAGCGCAGATAGCAGACTCCTATTCCGACCGCGTGGCAGCAGGCGGCAGCGTGCAAGTCAAGATAGGCAAAGAGCGGCTCCACGGCACCATCAGCACCGTCACCCCCCTCAGCCAAGACGGCGCCATCACCTTCACCGTAGCCATGGACAACCCCAGCCATCCCAAGCTCCGCTCAGGCCTGAAAGCCGAAGTCTTCGTCATCACCAGCACCAAAGACGACGTGCTGCGCCTGCGCAATGGCTCCTACTACACAGGGGCAGGCAACTACACCCTGTTCCTACAGAAAGACCCCCACACCCTCGTGCCGCGCGCCATCCGTCTGGGCGAATGCAACTACGACTATGTAGAAGTTCTCAGCGGACTAGACGAGGGCGACAGCGTAGTCATCAGCGATATGAACAAATACAAGAAGGCAGAGAAAGTCAAACTCAGCAGATGAGAAAGAAACAATAACAATGAGGTTGTGCAGTTGAGACGGTTATACAAACGAAAGAACTCATAAAATTCATCACAAAATTTTTCATTTTATATCCATTTTCTATAACTTTGCAAAAAAGAAAGATAACAGAATGGTACTGATAGTTGACGACGATAGAGCCATACGCGTGACACTCACCCTGCTGCTGGAACGCAACGGATATGCCGTGATGAGAGCCGACTCCCCAGCGGCAGCCATGGATATTGTGCGCAGCCATGCCGACCTGCAGCTTGTGCTGATGGACATGAACTACACCCTTGCCACTGATGGCGAGGAAGGGCTCACGCTGCTGAAGCAGGTGAAAGTGTTCCGCCCCGACACGCCCGTCATCTTGATGACAGCATGGGGAACCATCGATCTGGCCGTGCAGGGCATGCGCAACGGAGCCTTCGATTTCATCACCAAGCCATGGAACAACGGCGTGCTGATGGACAGGATAGAAACGGCGATACTCCTGCATCGCCCTCAGCCAGACAGCGAGACGCCCCAATCCTCCTTTCAGCACCCCAAAAGTGGTCAGACTCTCACCTGTGGTATAGGTGAGACTCTCACCTATGATACAGGTCAGAGTCTCACCTATATCATAGGACAATCGCAAGGCTTGTTGTCGGTGCTTGCAACAGTTCGTCGTGTCGCTTCCACGAATGCTCCTGTGCTCATTACGGGTGAATCAGGTACTGGCAAGGAACTCATTGCCCAAGCCATCCACGAACTGAGCCGACGGGCTGATAAACCCTTCGTGAAGGTGAACCTCGGCGGCATTTCCACAGCCCTCTTTGAGAGCGAGATGTTCGGACACAAAAAGGGTTCCTTCACCGATGCCAAGAGCGACCGCACAGGGCGTTTCGCACTTGCAGAGGGAGGCACCATCTTCTTGGATGAGATTGGTGAGTTGGAACTGGCAAGCCAAGTGAAACTCCTGCGTGTGCTCCAAGACCAGACCTACGAAGTGTTGGGTGACAGCGTGACCAAACGGGCTGACGTGCGTGTGGTGTGCGCCACCAATGCCGACCTTCGTCAGATGGTCAACGACAAGACCTTCCGCGAAGACCTCTTCTATCGCATCAACCTCATCCACCTGCATCTGCCACCTCTGCGCGAACGCCAAGAGGACATCCCCCTGCTCGTGGAGCACTTCATCCGCCAAACCTGTGTCACCAACGGTTTACCCATCTCGACAGCCTCTCCCGAAGCCATCCAATACCTCCAAAGCCTCCCCTTCTACGGCAACATCCGCGAATTGAAGAACTTGGTGGAAAGGACACTGCTGATGAAAGTCCCTGCCCCCTCCAACTCCGAGCAGAGCCTGCTGACAGCCGACGACTTTCGCACCCATGCACAGCAAGAAGCAGGCAGCGCGCAGTGCCACACCCAAGCAGGAGAGATGCTCGCAGCAGGAGCGGGAGAGAGCATGACCCTCGACGAGCTTGAGCGCCTGGCCATATCCAAAGCCATCGAGAAGCACAGCGGCAACCTCTCGCTCGTAGCCAAAGAACTGGGCATCAGCCGTGGAGCACTCTACCGAAAGATAGAAAAGCATGGATTGTGAGTGGGTGATGAGGGGTAATAGGGGAGTAAAAGGGAAGTTATGGGGATGATACCTTGCCAATAGCATCACATTCGTCCCCCTAACTCCTCTTTTAACTCCCCCTAACTCCTCAATAATTTCTTCCATAAAAATATGAGAATACGTTTTTATTTCTTTCTGTTGGCAATCATCATCATCAGTGTCTTTGCCCTGCTGATGTGGCTGACTTTCAGCACTCATCCTGTCATCTTCTATGTGGCGGAAGGAATGCTGGTTCTGGTACTGATTTATCTGATTTTATTCTATCAGAAAGTTCTCCGACCCATCGATACGCTGGCAGGAGGAATGGAACTGTTGCGCGACCAAGACATGAGCACCACGCTTGCTTTGTCGGGACAGAAAGAAACGGACGAGATTGTGAAGACGTTCAATGCGCTCATCACTCGTCTGCGCAACGAGCATCTGCGAATTAGCGAGCAAAACACGTTTCTCAATCTGCTTATCGAGGCATCGCCTATGGGAGTCGTTCTGTGCGACCTCTCGGGCAACATCCGTTCGATGAATCCTGCAGCACAGCAGATGCTCTCCCCCACCCTCTCTGAAGCGATGCAGACCTTGCCGCAAGGAGAAAGCATCACGCTGCGACTGAGCAACTCGCAAATCTACTGCCTCTCGCATCTTTCCTTCCTCGATCGTGGCTATCAGCACCCCTTCTTCCTCATCGAGTCACTCACTTCAGAAGTGATGAAGGCCGAAAAGGCTGCTTATGAAAAAGTTATCCGCATGATTGCGCACGAGGTGAACAACAACGTAGCAGGAATTGTGAGCACGCTCGACCTCGTTGGAGAAGAACTTCAGGGCAACTCTTCGCTCGATGCGCTCGATGCCAGCCGTGAACGTACGCTGAAGATGGCGGAGTTTGTCACACGCTTTGCCAATGTGGTGAAAGTGCCCGACCCTCAGCTTGCGCTCTGCGACCTGAGCGAAGAGGTAGAGGCTTGCCGCTCTTTCCTCGAAGGCCTTTGCCAAGCGCAAAACATCCGATTCACCCTTCAACTTACCGACGAAGCTACTCCTGTGCATCTTGACACGACCTTGTTCCAACAAGCCTTAGTAAATATTGTGAAAAATGCTGTTGAAAGCATCGGCACCGGAGGAGAAATCAAGATAGAGACACACCCAAAATCACTCATTGTCACCGACAACGGTCGTGGCATTTCTCCTGAGGTTGCTCCACATCTCTTCACTCCTTTCTATTCCACAAAACCACAGGGTCAGGGACTTGGGCTCTTGCTTATTCGCGACATCCTCACCAAGCACGCCTGCACCTTCACGCTCCTCACCGACCCTGTTGATAGCCGCACTCGCTTCACCATCGTTTTTCCATAGTCCTTGATGGAATAACCTTTTAAGATGCAGCTGTCCGTTTCTGAACATCCGTTGTTCAGAAACGGACAGCTGCTTTATGGGAGTATTGTTGATTATCAAGGGTTTGAGATTTTGGCACGTTTTTTGTTATATATAAGGTGGCTGACGCATAGGGAGGCGAGTAAAGTAATAAAAAGAAATAAATTGATAGCAAGAAAAAAATGGAAACAATCATTAAATTAACAGGAATCAACAAGATTTATCGTACTGAGGAAATAGAGACTCAGGCATTGGAGAATGTGAACATCGATGTGGAGAAAGGTGAGTTCCTCAGCATCATGGGACCTTCAGGCTGTGGCAAATCGACTCTGCTTAACATTATGGGATTGCTGGACGAGCCTACGAGCGGTGAGATAGAGCTGTGCGGCACGAAGATTGACCCAAGACTCAGCGACAACCGCTTGGCTGAGTTCCGCAACCGCACCCTCGGCTTCGTCTTCCAGTCGTTCCACCTCATCAGTTCGCTCAATGTGCTGGACAACGTGCAGCTGCCGCTGATGTATCGAGGCATTGGTTACAGCGAGCGCATGCGGAGGGCTAAGGAGGTGATTGAGCGTGTGGGCTTGTCGCACCGCATGAAGCACACGCCTGTGCAGCTTTCGGGCGGTCAGTGCCAGCGTGTGGCTATTGCCCGTGCCATCATCGGGAATCCTGAAATCATCTTGGCCGATGAGCCGACAGGTAATCTTGACTCAAAGATGGGAGCCGACATCATGGGGCTGCTTAAGCAGCTCAATCAGGAAGATGGGCGCACCATCGTGATGGTGACCCACAACGACCAGCAGGCACAGCAGACAAAACGCATTATCAAATTCTTAGACGGAAGGCAAATACAATGATAAGAAAGTTTCTTCTTTATTTTCGTCAAGCCTTCGCCCTGATGAAGGAAGACAAGCAATACTCTGCCATCTACATAGCAGGCACGGCGGTCGCCATTGCCTCGGCAATGCTGGTGGCGATTATTCTGAACATTCAGCTGGCCAATATCTACCCTGAGACAAACAGAGACCGAACCTTATATGTGCAGAGTTTCTTCGTTAATCCTGGAGCTACTTTTGCCCGACACTTCGGCTTCTCGCCCGAAGGGGTGGATGAGCTGTTCAGAAAACTTGAATGTGTCGAAACGGTCAGCGTCAGCGCCTCCGACAACTTCATCTATGATTTCAAAGCCTGCATCGAACTGGGCAAGCAGGAACTGCCCGTCTGTGTGAATTTCACCGATGATGCCTTCTTCCGACTTTACAGCTTCCGGTTTGTGGCAGGAAAACCTTTTACGGAGGAGAATGTGAAGCATGGCGACAAGTGCATCGTCATCACCGACGTTCTGGCCAGAAAGATGTGGGGCAATGAAAGCGAGGCGGTGGGCAAGTCGCTGCTGCTCAACTACCTGCCCTATCGGGTTGTGGGTGTGGTGAAGGAGGTTAGTCCCCTGCTGAGAAAATCGTCGGCTGATGTTTATTCGCCCTATTCAGTGAAAGACTCGAATATGCACTACATAGATTCTGAGAATCGCTATCAAGGGGATCTGGTAGTGAGCGTACTTCTCAAGAAGGGATTTACCCGTCAGATGATGCTCGACGAGCTGGAGCCGCACAAGGCAAGGATTCTTTCCGAGCTGAAGAGCACCACGGGAATAGACTATCAGTGGGAAATTATTGCAAGGCCTCATTGGGCAGAATCTATGATTATGTTCTTTGGAAGCGCAAGCGATTACTCAACAAGCAAGATGCTGCTTAATCTGCTCCTCCCCGTCTTGCTCATGCTGCTGTTCTTGTTGTTGCCGGCCATCAACCTGAGCGGCATGGTGTCGAACAGGATGGAGTCGCGAGTGGCAGAGATGGGTATCCGCAAAGCGTTCGGAGCGAAGAAGCGCGTGCTGCTGGGTCAGGTGATGCAGGAAAACCTCGTGCTCACCTTCTTCGGCGGCATCGTGGGCTATGCGCTCTCGTGCGGCGTGGTGGCAGCCATCAGCAGCAACCCTATGTTTCTGACGTTCTTCCAGCGGGAGAATGACCTTGTGGACAGCGTGTCCGTGCAGTTCGACATGTTCTTCACCCCCATTATGTTCCTTATCGTCTTTGTGTGCTGCGTTGTGCTCAATCTCATGGCAGCCCTTATCCCGTCATGGACATCGCTGAAGAGACCTATTGTTGAATCGTTAAACCAGAAGAAGTAAAGAAGACTATGAGAGCAATACTGAAAAACCTGTGGGCCCACCGCAAGCAGAACGGCTGGATATTTGCCGAAATTATCATCATCACAGCTTTGAGCTGGTTTATCGTGGATTATGTGGTGGTCAATGCATACGGAATTTACTTCTGCACTCCCGCTGGCGACTTCGAGAAAGACCATCTGTGCGTAGGTCAGTTCGGCATCCTGCGAGGAGCCAGCGAGTCGGAAGGAAAGATGATTACCCAAGAAGAGAGACAGGGGCTATATGTAGTTAAGAACAAGCTGGAGAATCTGCCCGAGGTGCAGTCGGCGTGTTTGGTTCAAGACTATATAGGCGAAGATTTCCGTACATACAGATGGAGTACTATAGCTCCTGCCGACGATACGCTCAAGACTATCGGTGTGGCTGATTTGAATTATTACCAGAATGAGAAATACTTTGAAACACTTGGACTGAAAACCGTAGAGGGAAGCCCCAGTGCAGAAGTGCTGTCGAAAGAGATTCAGCAGGATGGAGTTGTCATCACGCGCAGCATAGCACAGATGCTTTTTGGCACCGACCAGGCGGTGGGCAAGCGGCTGGCGATGCTGAGAGCCACAAGAGACGGCACCGGGGTACAGGTGACTGGCTACAATACCGTTGCCGGTGTGGTGGAGGACGTGAAGGAAAATCCCAACGAGCGATACCCTTATGTCATTTTCTTCCCGTCTCTCTACAGCATTCCCTCCTATAACTGCAAGCTGCTCCTTCGCCTCAAGCCAGGCGTGGATGCTGAGGAGTTTGTGAAGAAGGCTCAGCCCACGCTGACCGACGAGTTCCGTGCCGGCATCTTTGTGCTGAACTATCTCGACACCTACCGCCATCACTATGAGCAGCAGCTGAAGCGTGACAACAATACGCTAATCAGCCAAATGGCTTCTATTCCGCTTGTGCTCTTCTGCATCAACGTGGTGTTGGGCACACTGGGCACCTTCTGGCTGCAGCTTCGCAAACGGCGTGAGAATATCGGCATCATGCGCGCGTTCGGAGCTTCGCGCCGCCGCATTTTCGCCATGTTGCTTGCCGAGGGGGCTGTCCTCACGGCTCTGGCTACTTTTGTGGGCTGCTTCATCTGGTTTCAGTTTGCCGCATCGAATGACCTCCTTTCCGATGGCAACATTTATGGAGGTTCGGGTCGAGAGACCGATTGGGTCACCCAGTTCTGGCCTCACTTCCTCATCATCTCCTTCATCGTCTATATGCTCATTCTCCTTGTGGTCAGTATTGCCGTGTCTTTGCCTGCATGGAACGTCTGTCGCCAAAAGGTGGTGGAGGCGTTGAGGAGCGAGTGAAATAAAGAGATTTTATCAACTGCTCAAATGATACAAAAAGTGCCTCAAAAGTGGTGAGACTCTCACCACTTTTGAGGTTGTTGAAGGGATGTAAAAAGAGGGAGTTATAGGGGAAGTTAAAAGAGAAGTTATTGGGAAGTTAAAAGAGGAGTTGTAGGGATGATACCTTGCCAATAGCATCACATTCGTCCCCATAACTCCTCTCTAAACTCCCCATAATTCCTCAGAAAAAACTCAAAAACTTATGAATAAATTTATACTTTATTTTCGCCAAGCCCTCCACATGATGAAGGAGGAAAGGCTCTTCTCTGCCATCTATATCGCAGGGACGGCATTGGCGGTTGCCTTCACAATGGTGATTGTGATGGCATATAACTTCAGGATTGCTCCTGTCTATCCTGAGGTGAACAGGATGAGGACGTGCTATCTGAATGGCATTGTTGCTGTGAGTAGGATGTCGGGGCAGGTATTGGAGAGTGCCAGCGTGTCGCAGATGGTTGTTGACAAACTGAGCGAACTGGAGAGTGTGGAGGCGACGGGCTTGTTCTTGAACTATCAGCCAGACTTCTATGTGCAGAAGCCTGACGGGGATGATGAGCCTGTCTATGTGCGGTATGTGAATGACGGCTTCTTTAAGGTGTATCAGTTCGACTTTATCGAGGGGAGTCCTTTCACCTATGATGAGTGGAGGACGAACCAGAGGCGGATTGTGCTGACTGACGCGCTGGCGAGAAGGGTGTTTGGCAAGGCGGAGGGGCTGGTGGGCCATACCATCAGCATCGACTATGGCAACTATACCATTTGCGGCATTGTGCGGGCTGCCAATGTGGTGTCTGCCATGAGCTATGCTGAGGCATATATAGGCGGCAGCGAGAGTCCGGGCTATTGGGAGCTGCCGTGGGGAAGGGGTAGCATCAAGGCTTTTGTGTTGGCCGATGACGTGGATGCGTTGAGGGAGGAGTTCCGCGAGATGTGCGGCAAGCTCAGCCTGGAATTTGAGGCGAAGGGCGAAGAGTGGGAAATCAAGCCGAAAAATAATGGATTTACTACACATCAGGAAATGGCAATGGGCACGGACTTTTATACGTATGATGCTCATAGCAACCTGATCTATCTCGTGTTGACGTTCGTTGCTCTGCTGATTGTGCCGGTGGTGAACCTGAGCGGCATCATTTCGGGCAGGATGGAGTCGCGGCTTGCCGAAATGGGCGTGAGAAAAGCTTTTGGAGGCAGCAGGACGGAGCTGCTGAATCAGATTCTGGCAGAGAATTTTGTGCTGACGTTCATTGGCTCGCTGCTGGGTCTGCTGCTGGCATGGGGCATTGTGCAGTTTGGTGGGCTCTGGGTGCTTGATGCGCTTGGCTTCTCTCATTCTACTGATGCGAGCATGGAGGATTTCATCCCTACGGGCGAGATGCTTTTCTCTCCGCTGGTGTTTGTCGCCACCCTGCTCTTCTGCCTGCTCGTCAACACGTTTGCAGCCATCCTTCCTGCATGGCTGAGCTTGAAGAAGCCGATTGTTGAATCCATGAATCAAAAAAGATGAAGATATGCGATTGATACTGAAAAATCTTTGGAAAAGGCGCAAACAGAACGTTTGGCTGTCTGTAGAGCTGGTGCTGGTCAGCATTGTCTGCTGGTTTGTGATTGACCCCCTGTTTGTGATTGCCTATCATGCTTTTGGTGGGTCGGACGGCTATGATGCTGACCGTCTCGTCATCCTGACTACTCATTCCAAGGGCAAGAACACGATAGAACCTGCTGCTGCCCAAAGGGGCGTGGAGAGCATCAAGACTAAGCTGAGGAACATGGAGGAGGTGGAATGTGTCAGCCTCACCTATCAACGCTACTATCCTAATGGCGATGCTGCGGGGCTGAATAGCTATTTCGGTGTTCCTGACGATACGGCCAGATGGGCTGTGGGCGGTCTGCTGATAACTCGTCGTGGCGAGGATATGTGTAGGACGCTAGGACTGAAGGTGGTGGATGGCAGCATGGAAGATGAGGGTGTCATCATCACTCAGGGGCTTGCTTTGACGCTATTCGGCAGAACGGATGTGGCTGGGGCGATGATGGTGGAATATCACAATGCCCCTTGGGTGGCTACTGCTGAACAGATGGCGCAGTACAAGATAGCGGCGGTGGTGGAAGATTATCGTGTGAACAACATGGTATATACTCGGCATGGCGTCTTCAGAGAGTATGAAAGGCTGTATGTGGGTGACCAAGATGAACTGCTGGTGAGGCTGAAGGAGGGAGTGGATGCTACGGATTTCTGCAAGCGGATTCGTCCCACGATGCAGAAGGAACTGTGCAGCGACAGCCTCTTTGTCTGCAAGGCACAGTCGATGAATGAACTGATAGACAGCCGTTTGCGCTATCAGAGTGTGACGGGAAGCATCCGACGCTACATCTCGTTGGCTGTTTTCTTCATGGCGAACCTCTGTCTGGGCACCATCGGCACTTTCTGGCTGCAAACGCGCAAGCGGAAGGGGGAGATTGGCATCATGCGGAGCTTTGGCGCATCGAAAGGGCGTATCATGCGCTCGTTCTTGCTGGAGGGATTTGTGCTGACGCTTGTGAGTCATCTGATAGGATGCTTCATGTTCTTCCAGTATGCTGTGAGCAACGGACTTTCTGTAGGAGTGATGGGTGACAGGATGAGGGATTTCTTGCCACGTATGGGTGAACTGTGGCTGAATGATTTTTGGCCTCACTTTATGGTTGTCGGAACGGGCATCTATCTCATCGTTCTTTCAGTTGTCTCTGTGGGCATTGCCATTCCTGTGTGGAACATTTGCAGGATGAAGCCTGTGGAGGCATTGGGGGATGGATAGAATGGCTGTGGACATTGACGCAAGTTATTAAGTAACTCAGTTTTCTGAAGTAGTTAAGAAGTTAAACTATATGGAGATAAAAGAAGACAAAGGGAGATATATGAAGATAGAGGACAATACCTTGTCAATAGCATAACATTCGTCTTTTATCTTCCTTTATCTCCCCATAACTTCCTTTAACTCCTTTCAAAACTTTAATTAGTATTTAAGATTAGTTGACATGTAATTAAACAAGCCACGCGAAACTGTGAAGTTTTGCGTGGCTCTTTTTATTGATTATTTCGTATGAGGGGGTTGTGCGGTGATGCGGTTTTCTGAATGACCGAAAAACCTGAAATCATATAGCGCAGCGACCTGAAACTTTTATGGGAGGAAGTTTTGTGCTGTCTGCATGACGCGGAGGAAGTTGCCGCCCCAGAGCATCTGTATCTGTTCTTGGGTGTAGCGATGGCGCAGGAGGTGGCGTGTGAAGTTGATGAGTTCGCTGGCGCTGGCGCAGCCGAGTATGCCGCCGCCGCCATCGAAGTCGGTGCCGATGCCTACGTGCTCTATGCCCATGATGCTGACCATGTGGTTGAGGTGCTGAATGGCATGGTGGATGGTGGCTGTGGTGGAGGGGGTGACGAGGAATCCCTCGTAGAGTGTGACTTGCGCCACGCCGCCTGCTTGGGCGAGTGTGCGCATCTGCTGGTCGGTGAGGTTGCGCGGATGGTTGCACAGGGCGCGGGCTGAGGAGTGGCTGCACACGATGGGGGTCTTGCTCAGACGTATGGCATCGTAGAAGCTTTCTTCGCTGGCGTGGCTGAGGTCGACCATCATGCCCACGCGGTTCATCTCTTGGATGACTTGTGCACCTAGCGGACTCACGCCGCCATGCTCTCGCTGGCCGCGTGCGGAGTCGCAGAGGTCGTTGTCGCCGTTGTGGCATAGGGTCATGTACACTACGCCGCGCTGGCGGAAGGCGGCTATGTTGCGGAGGTCTTTGCCGATGGCGTAGCCGTTTTCGATGGCGAGCATGATGGCGCGTTTGCCTTCTCGCTTGAGCTGTTGGAGGTTGTCGGGTGTGTAGGCGATGCTGACTGCGGAGCTGTTGGCCGCTGCCATCTCTTCTATTTGTGTGAGTATGTGATGTGCTTTGGCTGTTGCTTTTTCCAGCGATGCGTCGTCTCGTTCCTGCTGTTCCAGATAGGCTGCCATGATGGTGGCATCGAGGTGTCCTTCTGCCATCTTGTGCAGGTCGACCAGTATCTTGGGGTCGCGAGTGGCGAAGTTGATGCCTTGGCTGAAGAACATGGGGGTGTCGCAGTGGCTGTCGAGGGTGAGCATCGTGGAGTGGAGCTTCTTGGCAGCCTTGAACTCTGTGCTTTCCTGTATGAGCCACTGGAAGATGGGCAGCATCTCGTGGCTGTTGCGCAGGACGTAGGTCTCTGGATGCCACTGCACGCCGAGGATGGGCTTGAACTCGCTGCTTTCGATAGCTTCGATGACTCCATCGGGGCTTGTGGCTGTGACTTTCAGTCCTGGCGCTGCTGCTTGGCAGGCTTGGTGATGGAAGGAGTTGACGGCAAGCTGTTTGCCAAAGAGTTTTTCCAATATGGAGTCAGGGCTGATGGTGATGGTGTGTGAGGGGTAGCGCCTGTCTTGGTCTTGGCTATGCTTGATGCGTGTGCCCTCCATCTGTGTGTGGATGTCCTGATGGAGTGTGCCTCCGAGGGCGGCGTTGATGACTTGGATGCCTTTGCAGATGCCGAGCATGGGGAGCTGGCGGTTGTAGGCGAGGCGTGCCAGCAGCAGTTCCTGAAGGTCGCGCTGCGGGGTGACGCTGTGCAGTTCCTTGATGGGCTCTTCGCCGAGCAGCAGGGGGTCGATGTCGCCGCCGCCGCTGAAGATGATGCCATCAAGCTGGTCGAGCAGCTCTCCAAGCCTGTCTGTCTCGGAGAAGGGTGGGAGGATGAATGGGATGCCTCCTGCCTTGAGCACTGACTGGTAGTAGCCTTCGGCCAAGGTGCAGGTCTCCTGGCTGTAGTTGCCGGTGATGCCGATGACGGGGTGTGGCTCGCTGCTGGAGTAGCGGCTGCTGAGTGCTTGGTAGGTGTGTTGCCAGTGGTTGCTGCTCATGGGTTGCTGTGGATAGGTGGGGTGTTACTTCTTCTTTTTCTTTTTCTTCAGGGTGTCGTAGAAGGGTTGTGACTCTACTTGGCTCTCGAAGAATTTGGTCCATTCGGCTGCTCCTTTGGGGCTGCGGTTTTCTGTGTGACTGCGCTCATCGCGAGAAGGTCTGGCTGATGCGCCGCGTACTGCACCGCTGCCTTTCTTGCTTTTTCTGTCGCCACGAGAGCGGCTTTCGCTGTGGTCGCGGCGGTTGTCTTTCCTGCTGGTGCGCTCGCCGCGGACGGAACGGAAGCCGCCCGCGCTTTTCTCCTTGCTTGCGCTGCGCTGGCCTTCTGCCTGGTCTGTTACTTCGACATTGACTTTTCTGCCGTCGAAGTCGGTGCCTGAAAGTGCATTGATGACTGTCTTTGTCTGCTTTTCAGGTACTTCGAAGAAGGAGAAGTTCTGCATTAGGTCGATGCGGCCTAATTCTATCTTGTTGCCAGGGGATACGCGATTGAGGAAGCCCATGAAGACTTTGGGGTTGATGCCGTCTTTCTTGCCAAGGTTGATGAACAGGCGTGTGTAGCCTGGCTCGGCTATGCGAGAACGGCTGCCACCACGCTCTCTGCGCTCTCTGCGGCTGCCTCTGTCGCCTTCTTTTCCTTTGCCGCGCTCTTTTCTCTCTCCTTTCTCTGATGGCTGGAGTATTTCTGGCGCGTTTTTGTAGTAGTTGAGGAAGGTGTTGAACTCCATGGATACCATGCGCTTGATGATGTCTTCTTTCTCCATCATGTCGAACTTGCGGAACACTTCGGGGAGGAAAGGTGCAATCTCTTCTTCGTCAACTTCTACTTTCTCTATGTCGTCTATCACCTTGAGGAGCTGCTTGGCGCAGATTTCCTGTCCTGTAGGCAGGATGCCTGGCACGAATTTTTTCTGTATCTGGTTTTCGATGGCGCGCACTTTGCCTTTCTCCTTGACATGGATGATGGAGATGGAGGTGCCGGAGCGTCCTGCGCGTCCTGTTCGTCCTGAACGGTGTGTGTAGCTTTCGATGTCGTCGGGCAAGCCGTAGTTGATGACATGGGTGAGCTCGTCGACGTCGAGTCCGCGTGCGGCAACGTCGGTGGCTACGAGCAGCTGAACACGGTGCTGGCGGAACTTCTGCATGGTGAGGTCTCGCTGTGCCTGTGAGAGTTCGCCGTGGAGTGATTCTGCGTTGTAGCCGTCTTTGATGAGCTTGTCGGCTATCTCTTGGGTTTCCATGCGGGTGCGGCAGAAGATGATGGCGTAGATTTCTGGGTAGTAGTCGGCTACGCGCTTCAGCGCATTGTACTTGTCGCGGGCAGAAACCATATAATAGATGTGGTTGACGTGCTCTGCGCCTTCGTTGCGGCTGCCTACAACGATTTCCTTGGCATCGTGCAGGTAGTTCTTGGCGATGCGCTCAATCTCCTTGCTCATGGTGGCTGAGAAAAGCAGGGTGTTGCGCTCTGATGGCACGCCTGCAAGGATGGCGTCGATGCTTTCGGAGAAGCCCATGTTGAGCATTTCGTCGGCTTCGTCCAGCACTACGTTCTCAACGGTGCCGAGCTTGGCAACGCCACGTTCCATGAGGTCGACGAGACGGCCTGGGGTGGCTACGATGACTTGAACGCCTTTCTTCAACGAACGTATCTGGGGTTCGATGCTTGCACCGCCATAGACGGCTAAGACGTGCAGGCCTTGGATGTATTTGGAATAATCTTTCAGGTCGTCAGTGATTTGCAGGCACAGCTCGCGGGTTGGCGCCATGATGACTGCCTGCACTTCGTTGCGGCTGGTGTCTATCTTCTGCAGCACGGGGAGTCCGTATGCTGCTGTCTTGCCTGTACCTGTCTGTGCCAGCGCGACAACATCGTTGTTGTGACCCAGAAGGTAAGGGATGACCTTTTCTTGGACAGGCATGGGGCTTTCGTAGCCCATTTCCTTGATGGCCTTGAGAATTTCGCCTGAAACGCCAAGGTCTTCAAATGTCGATTCTACTTTGGGCAGACCATTGTAGGTTGGCTGCTCTTCTTCTGATGCAGGAGCAGAGGCTGGCTCTGTTGCGGCAGCAGGCTGGCTGTCAGTCTCTGTGCTGTTGGATGCTGTTGACTGGTCTTCTGCTGGCAGAGATTCTTGCTCTGTCTCTGTTGAAAGGGATTCGATGGCGATTGACAGCAAATCCTTTTCTGCTGTTTCTTGTATTTTTGTGTTATCTTCCATAATTCTTTGCGAAATCTTTACTTATTGAGTTGTTTAGGCTTTTGCACACTTCGGCCGCGAAGGCTTGGCCGTGTTGGATGATGCGGTTCCATTGCTCTTCTGTGATGGAGGCGATGTCTTCGCGCCTGATGCCTTCTGTCATCAGGCCGAAAATGATGCCTGCATTGAAATTGTCGCCTGCTCCGATGGTGGACACGGTTTCAATCTTGTTGACCTTGTATTTCTTTGTAACGAGCGGGGAGAAAAGACTGATGTCTCCATCGGCGTCAGTGCAGAGCATCTGTTTGCAGTAGAATGAAACTTCCTGCTTGTAGACTTTCTCGGGGCTGGTGAGGTTGAACATGTTGTAGAAGTCTTCTGTTGAGCCACGAACAATGCTGGCATATTCGAAGTTCTCAAGTATGGTAGCATAGAGTTTGATGGCTTCGGAGCTATGCGAAGAGCGGAAGTTGATGTCGTAGTAAATCAAGGCTTCACGGCTGTTGGCATAGTCGAGAAATTCTTTGACTTTGGGTCTTAAAACAGGATTGAGTACAAAGTAAGAGCCCATCATCACGATGTCATCTTTGTTCACTTCTGGCCACTCTACGTCAAGACGGGCGTTGGGATAGTCTTTGTAGAAAGAGTATTCAGCATCGTTGCGTTCATTCAGATAAGCAAGTGAGATGGCTGTACGTCCGTCTTCATACATGCAGACATGGCTGTTGTCAATGCCATTGTCTGCCATGAACTGCTTGATGGTCTGCCCTACTCTGTCATTGCCTGTCTCCGTAATCATCGTTACGGGCAGTCCTAAGCGTCCCAAAGAGATGATGCCATTGAAGGTGGAACCTCCAGGAACAGCAGCGGTGGGCTGTTCGTTCTTGAAGATGATGTCAAGAATGGTCTCTCCTATTCCAATAACCTTTCGCATTTCTATTGTTATAAGTATAAAATTGTCTATTTGAAAATTAAAGTGTTTAGCCCTTTCGCATCGAAGATTTCTTTTGCCACTTCTTGCAGCAGTGATGGTGTGAGTTCTTTCAGATGCTTGAACGTGTCCTCCATGCCTTCAAACTTGTTGTAATGCAGATAGGCTTTTGCTGTGTCGAGCGCATAGCTTTCAAAGTTGTCGCAAGCTACTCCTATCTGTCCCTTTATCTGCTTTAGGGCAGCGTTGAAGACTCTGTCGTTCAGAGGGGATTCCATCAGTTTGTCAAGTTCTTTCCGCACTATTCGCAGGCACTTGTCTATGTTTTCTGGGTCGCATCCGAAATAGATGGCCCAAGTCGAGGTGTCTGTATAGTTCGTCAGGGTGCTTTCAGCTGTATAAACCAGTCCGTTGTGCTCTCTGAGCGCTATGTTTAGTCTCGAATTCATCCCAGGACCGCCTAAGATGTTGTTGAGGAAGTAGAGAGCGATGCGCTTGGGGTCTTTCGAACCATACGCAGCTCGCCCTATCATCACATGGGCTTGGTGAGTCCCTCGTTCCTCTATCTGCACGCCATGTCCTATGGACTGAAAGGTTTCAACCTTCTTTGTTGTTTCTGTTTCAATCTTTTCTACTGCTTCTTTCTTCTCTGCTGCCTGTATGGATTCGATGTGCTTTTCTGCTACTTTCTTTACTTTCTTGAAGTCGATGTTTCCAAACACAAAGAATACCATTTTCTCTGGTCTGTATAGCCTTCTGGAAAAGCGTAGTGCATCTTCTGTCTTGAAGCGTCTCACATTGTCAGCGGTGCCAAGTATGTCATGCCCTAAGCTGTGATTCTCGTAGATGAGATTCTCAAAATGGTCAAATATCAATTCGGCAGGTGAGTCGTTGTAGCTTTCTATTTCATCAACAATCACTTCGCACTCCTTGTCAATCTCGTACTGTGGGTAGGTGCTATGAAAGACGATGTCGAAAATCAGTTCTGCTGCACGTTCAAAGTGCTCTTTCATGAAGGCAGAATACACGACAGTTTCTTCCTTGTTGGTGTAAGCGTTTAGGTCGCCGCCAACTGCTTCCATCCTGTTGATGATGTGCCATGCCTTTCTTCGTTGTGTTCCTTTGAACATCATGTGTTCGCAGAAGTGCGCCATCCCTTCTTCCCCACTCTCTTCATCTCGTGTGCCTGCATCAATGCTGATGCCACAATAAGCAACGTTGGTAGGCGAAGGTATTTGGATAATCCTCAGACCATTTTCAAGCTGATATGTATTTGCTGACTCTTTCATTTCCCGTGTTTCGGAGCAGTTTCATGTCCTCCTAATAGATCAGGAGTCCTGCTAATCCACAGAGCAGTATCATGAGGATTGGATGGATTTTATAAAGCCTTGTTCCTACAAATGACAGAATGAAGATGGTAATGCTGACAAAGAAAACGAAGGGCGACTCTTTTACATCGCCGAAATTTTCTTTCGACATGAGCATGATGGCCGCCGCCGCTATGAGTCCCACGATTGCAAGGCGAAGGGAGGCAAATATGTTGTTGATTGCCTTTGACTTGCTGTGCTTCAGCAGGAACTTGCTGATGCTTACCATCAGCAGGAAGGGAAGCCAGATAACACTTAACGAAGCCAAGACAGCGCCTAATACAGCTGCCCAAGTGGGGAATCCTGCGTGTATGACAGCAGTATAACCTGTATAGGTAGCGCAGTTGATGCCAATGGGACCAGGTGTGGATTGACTGATTGCTACAATGTCCGTAAATTCATTGACTGTCATCCAGTGGTGCTTGTTGACAACCTCATCCTGAATAAGCGACAGCATGGCATAGCCACCTCCGAAGTTGAAGATGCCTATCTTAGAAAATACGTAAAACAATTGTAAGAAAATCATATCTTTATTTTGCCATAAATGAATCCGCCGATACCTGCAGCGAGGATGCACCAGATAGGAGAAACTCCCCAAGCGGCTATTAGCAGGGCACTTGCTAAAGGAATCCACCAGTTCTTCTTGTTGACTTTAGCTTTTCTTGCCATGTTGAAGCATGGCGCTAGAATCAGGGCAACTACACAAGGGCGCACTCCCATGAAAATCTTTTCTATATAAACATTGTCTTTGAATGTCTGGAAAAACATGGCAATGAGCAGGATGGCAACAATGGAAGGCAATGCTGTTGCCAATGCTCCCACAATACCACCCTTGAAGCCTTTCAGCTTCAGGCCGATGTGCGACGCCATGTCGATGGCAAAGAGTCCAGGAGTACTCTGTGCCACGACAAGCGTATCCATAAATTCCTCATGGTCAAGCCACTTCTTCTTCTCCACCACTTCTTTCTCCATCATCTGAATCATGGCATATCCTCCACCTATCGTGAAGCTGCCAATCTTGGCGAACGTGAGGAACATTTCAGTGTATAATCCCATCTTCTGTCTTGCGGCTGGAATTCAGCTGTTGGTGTGTTTTTGAGAACTTTCTTTTTACTTCAGTCTCTCTTCAACCCACTTTCTTGCGTTTACGAATGCTTCAATCCAAGGAGTTACCTCGTCAGCCTTACGTGCTGCGGGGTAATTGGCCTGTTGCCATGGGAAGATGGCACGTTCCAAGTGAGGCATCATCGCAAGATGGCGTCCGTCAGCTGAGGCTATGCCTGCTACGTCATACGTAGAGCCGTTAGGGTTAGCTGGATAGCCAGAATAGTTATACTTAGCCACGATGTTGTATTCGCCTTCAGCTTTTGGAAGACGGAAGTTTCCTTCTCCGTGAGCCACCCAGATGCCCAGCTTGCTGCCGCTCAGCGAGCCAAACATGACAGATTTGTTCTCTGGAATCTGAAGTGTGATGAACTCGCTTTCAAATTTGTGGCTGATGTTGTGCAGCATCTGCGCATAGTCCTTTGCGTCTGTCACAGCGTGGTTGTTGTTGATGAGTCCTAATTCAACCATCAGCTGGCATCCGTTGCAGATACCCAGTGACAGCGTGTCCTCACGTGCGTAGAAAGCATCGAGTGCAGCCTTCGCCTTTGGATTGAAGAGGAAAGCACCAGCCCATCCCTTTGCGCTGCCCAACACGTCAGAATTAGAGAAACCTCCACAGAATACAATCATATTGATGTCTTCCAATGTCTCACGACCGCTTACGAGGTCTGTCATCATCACGTCTTTCACATCAAAGCCTGCCAAGTAGAGTGAGTAAGCCATCTCACGTTCGCCGTTCGTTCCTTTCTCGCGGATGATGGCAGCCTTGATGCCTGTGCGTTCGCGACGTTCAGCACTAATGCCATACTGTGCCATTGTGCCGGTGAATGATGCTGGGAACTTGTGTTCGATAGGCTGGTTCTTGTAGTTGCTGTAACGCTCCTTAGCCATGCCATTGAACGACTGCTTGGTGTCAAGTCGGTAAGATGTTGAGTACCAAATGTCTCTCAGCTTATCTATGTCGAAACGGCGTGTTCTTCCGTCTTTCTTCACCACTACTTCACGTTCATCAATAGGCTTACCTATTTCTACATAGCCAACGCCAGCGTTGTCAAGCATCTTGGCAATGTCCTTCTTGTCTGCATCCTTTACTTGAATCACCACGCCAGGGTTCTCTGCAAACAGCAGTTTCACTGGGTCCTTCTCTGCTATGTCGTTGAGGTTGGCCTCGATACCACCTTTCTGGTTCGCGAAAGTCATCTCCAGCAGCGTGGTGATGAGACCACCTGCGCTGATGTCGTGTCCTGCAAGGATGAGACCTTCCTTCACCAAGTCTTGAACAGCTAAAAAGGCATCGCGGAAGTATTCAGGATTCTTCACGGTAGGCACATCGCTGCCCACCTTGCCAAGGCTCTGAGCAAAAGCAGAGCCTCCTAATTTCAGTGTGTCAAATGAGAAGTCGATGTGCATCAGTGTTGTGTTCTTGTCATTGACAAGTACAGGACTTACCACTTTCTTCACGTCAGACACCTCGCCGCCTGATGAAACAATCACAGTACCAGGTGATACGATTTTGCTGCCGTCAGGGTATTTCTGAGTCATAGAGAGCGAGTCCTTTCCTGTTGGGACATTCACCTGCAAAGCACAGCAGAAGTCGCTCAATGCCTGCACACCCTCATACAGACGAGCATCCTCACCCTTCTGTGAGCGGCAAGGCCACATCCAGTTAGCAGAGAGGCTGACAGAGTCGAGACCATCTGCCAATGGTGCCCATACAAGGTTAGTGAGCGATTCTGCTACAGACAGGACAGAGCCGGCAGCAGGGTCTGCCAAACCAGCCTGTGGGGCATGGCCGATAGCAGTGGCAATACCCTTCTCTCCACGATAGTCGAGCGCCACCACGCCGCAGTCTGACAGCGGCAGCTGGATTTCGCCCTGACATTGCTGGCGGGCAATCTTTCCTGTCACAGAGCGGTCTACCTTGTTGGTCAGCCAGTCCTTGCAGGCAACAGCTTCCAGCTGCAGCACGTTTTCCAAATAAGTTTCTATGTCATTGTATGAGTAAACAGCATCTTCATACTTGCGCACGACAGTCTCATCACGCATGTATGTTTTTGGCGAGTGGCCAAACATCTGTGCCACGTCGAGGTCAAACGGACGAATGCCGTCACCCTGCTGAAAGGCGAAGTGCGCATCTCCAGTACATTCGCCCACTACATACAGCGGTGCACGTTCGCGTTCGGCAATTTTACGCACATGGTCAATATGCTTCTCATCAATGAGAAGGCCCATGCGCTCCTGGCTCTCGTTGGCAATAATTTCCTTTGAGCTAAGTGTCTGGTCGCCGATAGGCAGCTTCGTCATGTCAATCAGACCTCCGCACTCTTCAACCAGCTCAGAGAGGCAGTTCACGTGACCAGCAGAACCATGGTCGTGGATGCTGACAACAGGATTCACGTCTTCCTCGCAGAGGGCACGAACCAAGTTGTTGGCACGCTTCTGCATTTCTGGGTTCGCACGCTGCACAGCATTCAGCTCGATACCTGAAGAGTAGCGGCCAGTGTCCACAGACGATACAGATCCGCCGCCAAGACCAATACGGTAGTTGTCACCACCTACTACGACCACCTTGTTACCTTTTTCTGGAGTGCCTTTCAGGCAGTCGCGCTTAGTGCCGTAGCCCACTCCACCAGCAAGCATGATAACTTTGTCGTAACCATACTGCTCAGTTGTGTCTCCTTGCTGCTCCTCGTGCTCGAAGGTGAGTACAGAACCACAAATCAGTGGCTGACCAAACTTGTTGCCGAAGTCGCTTGCACCGTTAGAAGCCTTAATCAGGATTTGTTCTGGAGTCTGGTAGAGCCACTTGCGGATAGGCAGCACCTCTTCCCAAGGACGAATGTCACCTTCCTTATCTGATGCTGTCCACTTGGGATAGCTGTGAGGCTGGCTTGGAGCCACGCCGTTGCGTGGGTAGCTGGTCATGTAAACCGCTGTACCTGCAATAGGCCAGCTTCCTACACCACCGCCCATACGGTCGCGAATCTCGCCACCTGTGCCTGTTGAGGCTCCGTTGAAAGGTTCTACTGTTGTCGGGAAGTTGTGTGTCTCAGCCTTCAGAGAGATGACAGACTCAATGTCCTTGATTTCAAAATAGTCGCTTGTTGAGTGGTCAGCAGGTGCGAACTGCTCTACAACAGGACCTTGGCTGAATGCCACGTTGTCCTTGTATGCTGAAAGAATCTTGTTAGGATTCTCTTGTGTCGTTTTCTTAATCATTTGGAAGAGAGAGCTTTCCTTCTCTACTCCGTCGATGATGAATGTGCCGCCGAATATCTTGTGGCGGCAGTGCTCAGAGTTAATCTGGGCAAAACCAAACACCTCTGAGTCTGTGAGCTTTCTGTTGAGTTGGCCTTCCACCTTGTGCAGGTATTCGATTTCCTCTGGTGAGAGGGCAAGACCTTCCTGCTCGTTGTATTCTTCCAGATTGTCAATGTGCAGAATCTGTGCAGGCTCAATGTTCACAGTGAAAATCTCCTGATTCAGTCCCTTGTACATACGTTGCAGCATAGGGTCATATTCTGCATTCTCGCTGTCAACTGGGAAATACTCTTCTATGCGCTGTACGCCTTGAATTGCCATGTTCTGGGTAATTTCCACAGCATTGGTGCTCCATGGGGTAATCATTTCGCGGCGTGGACCGACAAAAAATCCTTTCAAATTTTCTTCATTTTCCTTTTCCGCTTCGCCATAGAGCCAGCAAAGCTCATTTGTCTCATCTGTTGTCAGTTCGTGATTCACCTGAGTGGCAATCACGCTCTGCGCTGGTGTTCTAAAAAAATAAATCATAACTTTTTATGGATAATTATCTGTGCAAAGTTACGCATTTTTATTAGAAATAAAGGTGCAAAAAAGCCCTAACTTGCAATATTTAATGAAAATACAACCCTTTGTCCTTCATTTTTCAGTCGGTGAGAGTTTCCTCCTTGTGCAATCGGGCTTCCGCTTTGTGTAGAGTGCATTGTATAAAAGCAGCCTGTTCCAGTCTTTGAGAAAGACTTGAAAGCGTCTCATTGCTATGCTGTCTGTCGAAATTTTAGTGTTTTAAGGTTTATTGTCGCAGAAAATGACTAACTTTGTGCCGATTTTACCAAACGACAATCAGAAAACAAACGAAAATATGGCATTGAAAGCTGGCATTGTTGGTCTGCCTAATGTAGGCAAGTCAACTCTTTTTAATTGCTTGTCAAGCGCAAAGGCGCAGGCAGCGAATTTCCCCTTCTGTACGATAGATGCCCAACTTGGGCAAGTGAGCGTTCCTGACGAGCGACTGACCAAATTGGCAGAACTGGTGCATCCCGGGCGCATTGTTCCTGCCGTGTGCGACATAGTTGACATTGCAGGTCTGGTCAAGGGAGCGAGCAAGGGTGAAGGACTTGGCAACCAGTTTCTTGGCAATATCCGCGAGTGCGATGCCATCATCCACGTTCTGCGCTGTTTCGACAATGGCAACATCGTGCACGTTGACGGAAGCGTTGACCCTGTCCGCGACAAGGAAATTATCGACACAGAGCTGCAGCTCAAGGACTTGGAAACGGTAGAGGCACGCATCAAGAAGACTGAGAAGCTTGCCAACGTCGGGCACGACAAGGCTGCCAAAGTAGAGTATGGTTTGCTGCTGCGCTACAAGGAAGCTCTGGAGCAAGGTCAGTCAGCGCGTGTCGTAGAGCCAGAAAATGAGGAAGAAGCCATAGCGGCAAAGAACATGTTCCTCCTCACCACCAAGCCCGTGCTTTATGTCTGCAATGTCGATGACACCAGCGCAAAGGAAGGCAATGCCTATGTAGAGAAAGTGCGTGAAGCCATTCAGGGCGAAAATGCCGAGCTCATCATCATCAGCGCGCAGACCGAAGCTGACATTGCCGAGCTGGAGAGTTACGAAGAGAAGCAGATGTTCTTGGAAGACATGGGCTTAGAGGAAAGCGGATGCAACCGCCTCATCAAGGCCATCTATGCTCTGCTCAACTTGCAGACATTCATCACAGCAGGCGAGATGGAAGTCAAGGCATGGACCTTCCGCAAGGGATGGAAAGCCCCCCAATGCGCAGGCGTCATTCACACAGACTTCGAGAAAGGCTTTATCCGTGCCGAAGTCATCAAATACGAGGATTACATCAAGTATGGCAGCGAGGCTGCCGTGCGCGATGCAGGAAAGCTTGGTGTGGAAGGCAAAGATTATGTAGTGCAGGACGGCGACATCATGCACTTCAGATTTAATGTTTAAGTCCTATGTTACTGTTCATCGACTGGACTCCCAACGTTGAGGTCTTTTCCATAGGCTCATTCAGCGTGCGCTGGTACTCCCTCCTCTGGTGTGTAGGTCTCCTCTTGGCCTACCTCATTGTGCAGCGGCTGTACAAGCAGCAGAAGATAGGCGAAGAGAAGTTCGAGCCCCTCTTCTTCTACTGCTTTCTGGGCGTGCTCATAGGTGCACGACTAGGACATTGCCTCTTCTACGAGCCGCAGTATTACCTGACAAGCATGGTCGGCTTCATCGAGATGCTTGTTCCCTTCCATCTGATGCCCGACGGCGAATGGAAGTTCACAGGCTACGAAGGACTGGCAAGCCACGGAGGCGCCATCGGACTCTTCTTCTCCCTGCTCCTCTATTGCCGCAAGATGAAAGTCAAGGCACGCATCGTGCTCGACAACATCGCCATCGCCGTGCCCGCCACTGCCTGCTGCATTCGTTTGGGCAACCTGATGAACTCCGAAATCATTGGAAAAGTGACAGATGTGCCATGGGCATTCATCTTTCACACCCGCGAGGCGCTTGTCGACGGAGCAGCCGTGCCGCGCCACCCAGCCCAGCTCTACGAAGCCATAGCCTATCTGCTCATCTTCTTTGCAGGCTGTTTCCTCTATCGGAAGTGGCGTCAAGCACAGGCCATGCGCTCCACCTCTCCCCTATCTGTTGGCACAGGCTTCTACTTTGGCTTCTGCCTCACAGCCATCTTCACCTTCCGCTTCTTCGTCGAGTTTCTGAAGAAAGAACAGGTGGACTTCGAGCAAGGCATGCTGCTGGACATGGGGCAGTTGCTCAGCATACCTTTCATAGCCATTGGAGTCTGGTGCATGCTCAATGCCAAAAAGCAAGCGGCGAAAGCATCCTAATTAGCATCTTCCTGTCGAATATCATCAACTTGGAGGGGCGTGACCGCAAACAGCAGTCACGCCCCTCCTCTATCATCCTTTTGTCATAAGAATTTCAATAAACAATTCTCTCCCTTACTCATTCACCAGCACCTTCCTGTCTTCCGTCATGCCCTCCACGCTGATGTACATCTCCTCGCAGGTCGAGTTGTTGAAGAACTCCACCTTCGCCTTGCCCTGCGCATCCGTCTTCACGTTCGGGTTCCAGTAGATGGTGCGGCGGAAGTCTGCCATCGGAGGGATGACGCTGTAGTCCTCCATCTTGAACGTGGAAGGCTTGTTGAAGCCCTGGAAGTAGGTGCGGCGAAGTCCCTTCTGGCTCTCGGTGGGGAAAACATAATGATAATAAACATAGACAAAGATAGTGTGCTGCGGAGAGGTAGCATACCTAAAGAAAGTGTCATCAATCATAGGAGAGACTCTTTCATCAAACACAATGTAGATGGACTTGATCTCGTCCAAATAACTTTCTTGTATAGGTGTCCCTACATATTTTAAGGCGGTTGCGCCGCGCACGGGTAACTCTTCATAATTCCTTTCTTTATTGTCATAGATGAATTTAACATTCCTTTCATCCCACACGTCGAAGTATTGATGTTTTTCCGACATATTATAGTCACCCAGCATCGGGTTGGACAGCACTTCACCTCCGTTTGGGGCATAGTCGCCATCTATGAAATCCGGGGAACCACTGTTCATGAGCTCAGAGTATATTCCCCAAGAAAGATGAATCTTTTCTCTCAGGAACTCAAGCGGCGTTGGCAGCGGCTCTCCCCTGTCGCGATAGTTCTCCACCTCCCTGTCGACGTTGTAGTACAACGCCGCATACTGCTTTCCCCATGCCTCGTTCTTATACTTCCAGTCATCGTTGGTGAAGTAGCGGCGCTTCGCCTTCACCGTCACGTTCTGCAGCACATGGTCCTTCTTCGTGATGGGGA